>CALFEW010000933.1 GCA_937958365.1 uncultured Chloroflexota bacterium
TCGACGCCGGTCTCTCGTATATCCCCGAAGAGCGAATGCACGATGGCGTGATCAAGAACTTTTCCGTGGCGGAAAATGCCATTTTGCAAGACCATGTGCGACGGCCGTTTAGCCGTGGCATCTTCCTCAACTTCAAAGAAATCGCCAATCACGCCCAAATATTGATCGAATCCTTCAATGTAAAGACCCCCAGCCGAGAAACGCTGATCAAAAACCTGTCCGGTGGCAACATTCAGAAGCTCATCCTGGCGCGGGAACTGGCGCGGGAGCCGCGTGTTCTTATTGCGGCTCAGCCTACACGCGGCGTGGACATTGGGGCCACGGAATACATCCACAGCCAGCTTTTGCGCCAGCGCGCCGAAGGGTTGGCAACGCTGCTCATCTCCGAGGACCTGGACGAAGTGAAGGCGTTATCCGACCGCATCATGGTGTTGTTTGGCGGGGAAGTGATGGGTATCGTCAACTGCGACGAGGTGACGGTGGCGCAGTTGGGCCTGATGATGGCCGGCGAACGGGCAGAGCAAGTGTTTGCCGGCTAAAGCAGAAGATGAAAGATCAAAGATTGGTGTACGCGCCAATCTTTCATCCTTAATCTTTCCGTTTTCCCCTACAACCCCAACCCCCAGGTATATTCCAGGCTGCCAAAGCCCTGTCCCATCGTCGCAAAGGTGATGGGACGGCCGTTGACACGGCCGTTTAGCCCTTCCATCCTGAACATAAACTCGTTGTAATTCCAATGCATGCGCAGCCAGCCACCCAACGTCGGGCGGTCTATGTCTAAATTGGCGTGGCCGTAGGGGACGGCCTGGAAAGACACGTAGTCGCCTTGTTTGTTGCCCACCTGCACGTCAAAACGAGGATGCTCGCCTTTTTGGCCCAAGATGGGCGTGACGCGGGCCTGGTTGAAGCGAATTTGTTCCGATGGTCCAGGCCAATCCCAAAACGCGGCAGGGAAGAGGGAAACGGCCGTTTGCTCTTTGCGGTTGTCGGCAAAAAAATGATAGCCGCGCCGCAGCAAGTTTAGCCCTACGTAAGGCACGTAAGCCGAAAACAGCGACCCATCAGGAAACACGGCCCAAATCCATTTCCAGGGAAAGGTGGGCACGTTCAGGCAGACGCGCTGGAAATAGCCGATGCCGCTCAATGTTTCCCGCCCGGTGGGCAGATCGAATTCGCCGTGAAAGTTCATGCGCCGCCAGGCGATGAAATGCACGCCGCCAACGGCCGTGTCCACATCTATTGAAACCTCAGGCGACGAATGCAGGCAGTCCAGGTCGCCCCAGGCGGTGAAGTGGGCGGCCCCCTTTTGGCCGACGACGCGGGTTTCCAGCGCCAAAGGCTGCGTGGCAGACTCGCAGATTTCCATGCCGATGGTTGTGTCGCCAGGCCGGTGGCTCCAGCAGCGAATGGCTTTGGCGGCAGTGGAGAGGGTGGAAACGGCCGTGCCCTTCACAAAATCCTCATGCACCTGACGGCCGTCGCAGTACCAGCCATTGACCATAGCCGAGAACCGGTCCACGCCATTGTCCAGCGAGCGATTCAGGTCCAAACCGGGCAGCCAATCGCCATGAATGCGGATCTGTTGCCCGGCGCGGGTGGCGATGGCAAACATCAGCTGACGTGGGCCGTAGCCTTCCGTTTCTCTGGGGAACAAAATGAAAAACCACCACGAAGAGGAAGTTCGCTTTTGCATGTGGGGCATTTGCGACCAGATCAAGTCTACGACGCGCTGATGGTCAGCCACGGTTTTGTAGGAATTGGGGTTGGGCATAGGTCTCCTCACGGCCGTCTGATTCATGTCAGGCAAACTATACCGCAAAGTATTAAGTTGAGGAGAGCAAATAAGAAAACTGGCGTAGAGGGGTGGAAATCGGCGACGCTGAGAGGGATACATGCGCCATGTGTCATGCCCGGATGACACATGGCGCATATTTTCCGGTGTTACGTGGCTACGGCGCGATAGGTAAAGGGTTCCAGGTAAGCGTCGAAACCACCCTCCACACCCTTCACAATCACGCTGATAGCGTCGTGGGAGTGCAGCGATTCTTTGTGCGAGGCAAACACGCGGAAATCCAGGATGCGCTCGTCACTATCCAGTCCTTCGTATAGGAGGCGAACCGCGTCTTCCACAAATTTCAGGTTGGCGGCGTTTAATTCGGCAAAAGCTTGTTCATCTTCGCGTTTAACCAGCACCTGGGTTTCGGTTTGCAGCTTGTCGCGGGCGATGTCTACCAGGTCTTCGATCATGAAGTCGCCATCATATTCCACCGAGATTTTAGCGACGGAGCGCTGGCTGTGCGGCACGGCCGCTACGCCGCGAAACAGGTTGGCATGGACGCTCAGCTCGTAGCTGCACGGGCAGGCAGATGAATAGACGAAATCCAGGTGAACAAACTGGCGCAGGCCGCGCTGCGGCGTGACAACAGTCTCTAAAACGACCGGGTAATATTGGTACCCCACCAGTCCGCTGCGTAAGCTGGGCTGCTTTAATGGGTAATCAAAGGCGACGGCGATGCGTGCATTGGAACTTTCCAGGTTTTCCAGGTAGCTGTAAACGACCTGTTGCAAGGTGTTTGGATTGAGTTCGCTTTCGTCGTATTCATAAAAGGTACGCATGATGCGGCTCATGTTGATGCCTTTTTTGTAAGCGTCCAGCGACACTGTGCCGGTGATAGATGCATGAATCTGAAGCGAGTCACCTTCACGAGTTGTGATTTTCATCGGCACTTTGAAGTTGTGAATGCCCACATGCTGAATGGTGACGTTGGCGCCTCTGTTTTTGTCTGTGTTTTGCATGTCGGGCAGGGTTGCTTTGTAGGCGGGCGTTACCATGAACTCCTGGTCGTAACGCTGCTGCAAATCTTTGACCAGGCGGGTATCGGCTGTCGCTTCG
>CALFEW010000934.1 GCA_937958365.1 uncultured Chloroflexota bacterium
AAATCCGCGTCCAATTTGAAATTCGCAAAGACAGGAGCTAGTCTTCTGCGCTGGCAAAACAAATTTTCAAACTGACTTGACAAAAGACAGTAGAAGCATTAATATATAAATTATTATATATCACTTTGTGACTACGAGTTAACGATAAACGATGTCTCTGCAATTTGCCCTCCTGGGTTTCCTGAATTATCAGCCGATGACCGGCTATGAACTTAAACAGTTCATGGACGTTTCCACGTCCAATTTTTGGCACGCCAAGCAAAGCCAGATTTACATAACCCTGAAAAAGTTGGAAGAAGACGGATTGGTTGTCTCAACTGTGGAAGCGCAAGACGGCCGTCCCGACCGCCGCATCTACACCATCACCAAAACCGGCCAGACCGCTTTGCAAGAGTGGCTGCTAGATCCCATCACCGATTTGCAGCCTAAAAAAGAGCTGCTGATGCTCAAACTCTTTTTCTCGGCCAGGGTAGAGCGACAGGTGGTGTTGGCCCAACTTTATTTGCAGCGCCAACTGCACCAGCAGCAGGCCGAAATCTATAGAACCGCCACCAAAGCGGTCATTCAACAGTTTGCCGCTTACGCCGGCGATGGGCAAGACCCGCTGTTCTGGGACGCCGCCCGCCGCTACGGCCAATTGTACGAAGAGATGACCGTGCAATGGCTGGACGAAACGATAGCCCTTCTTGAAGCAGCGGATTGATCCTATGAATGTTCGTATTCGGTAATCCGTAGATGCCACCTTTGGTGAACGCCATCGGACAACGGTATACGGGCTTCGGATTACGGTATACGAAGAATTTTTTTGCCTGCAATATAAAAATTTATATATAAATCTATTCACTAATCTGAAATTTACAGGGAGATAAGATGACGACAGAAAAATTTGATGTAGTGGTAATTGGCGCAGGATTGGGTGGTTTGAGCGCGGCCGGGTATCTGGCGAAAGCAGGTAAGAAGGTGCTGGTATTGGAACACCATACCGTGCCCGGCGGTTATGCCCACGAGTTTCGGCGCGGCAAGTATCGGTTTGAGGTGGCGCTGCACGCGCTGGATGGCGCCGGTCCCGGTGGTTGGGCGTATCCCACGTTGTCTGAACTGGAAGTGTTGGAGCAGGTCAAGTTTGAGCGATTGGACCCTTTTTACACCGTGCGCTTTCCTGACCACGAAATTGTGGCCTATGCCGACCTGATGACCTACGAACAAGAACTGATTCGCCATTTTCCGGCGGCGGCGGCTGGCATTCGCCAGTTGATTGATGCGATGGTACGGGTCTTTTTTGAGGTGCGCCGTTTTATGGTGGATGGCGAATTACAGCGCCGCCCGCCGCTGATGGAAATGCCCGCCCATTATCCAGAGATGCTGGGAGCGATGGGGCAAAGTTGGGGCGAATTTATGGGGCAGTACATCCAAGACCCGCAGTTGCAGGGCGTTTTTTCCACGCTGTGGGCCTATTATGGCCTGCCGCCCAGTCAACTAAACGCCGCGACCTTTATTTTCCCCTGGGTGAGCTATCACTTGTTTGGCGCATATTACCCGGAAGGGGGCAGCATGGCGATGAGCCGGGCGTTGGAAGCGACCATCAAAAAATATGGTGGTGAGGTGCGTTACCGGCAAACGGTGACGGGGATTGAAGTGGCCGGTGGGAAAGTTACGGCCGTTACCACCGCCAGTGGTTTGCGCGTCGAAGCCGATCTTGTCATCAGCAACGCCAATGCGCCGGACACCCTGCTGAAATTTGTGGATCGGCAGCATTTGCCGGAGGCGTATGTGGCCCAGGTGGCCGATGCGCTGGCCAAACCGGCTTTGGGCAGTCTGGTGGTTTACCTGGGGTTGGATCGTGACTTGCTGGCCGAGGGCTGGCCCCATCACGAACTGTTCCTGGCCGAAACGTATGACGTGGAGAAGGATTATGTGGCGGTGCGCGACGGCCGTTTCGAGCAAATGGGCATGGTCATCTCCCATTACAACCGGGCCGATCCCGGTTGCGCACCGGAGGGCGGCAGCGTCATCACCCTCACGTCGCTGGCTCCCTGGGATTACGGCGACCAGTGGGGCACGAACGGCAATCCAGCGGCGTTGCTCAGGACAAGCCCGGAACATTACAGCAAAAACCCGCACTACCTGGAGCTAAAGCAGGCGGCCGGTGACGCTTTGATTGACCGCGCCGAAGCTGTCATTCCCGGTTTGCGGCAGGCGATTAAATATGTGGAAGTGGGCACGCCGCTGACCAATTACCGCTACAGCCTGAATCCCGGCGGCAGCATTTATGGCTCGGAGCAAACGGTGGAGAATATGTACACGGGCCGTCTGGGGGAAAAGACGCCCATCCCCAACCTGCTCCTGACCGGCGCCTGGGTGAATGGCGGCGGCATGAGCGCGGCGCTGCTGTCCGGGCGCAGTGCGGCGCGGCGGGCCAAAGCGTACCTGGCCAAAGAAACGGTCATGCCCCTGCTGGCCGGGCCAGACGAGTTTGCGCCAGCCCCTGTGGCTGAAGCGCCCGCGCCGGTGGCCGTCGCCGCTGCGCCGCTGGGCACGGTTGTGGCCCTCCCGCCCGCGACGCTGACGGCGGCGGGGTCGCAGCGTAAGGTGGCGCTTGAGCAGATAGAGCAACCCACGGTGTTGATTTTCCATACGCAAGAGACGGCGGCGGCGGGTACGGCCGTTAACCAGGCCGTCCGCGAGCAATATCCGCTGGCAAGCAGTGTGTTCATCGCCAGCGTGGTAGACCTGCACACACTGCCCAAGTTGTTCCGCCGCTTTGCCGAAAGCGCGATGCGTAAATCGTATGAGGAAGCGGCAGCGTCGCTGCCCAAAGGGTTTGCCGCGCAGGATTACGTGGTTATTTTGCCGGATTGGGACGGCGCGGTGACGCAGGCGGTGGGGCTGCAAAAGATAGATGCGCAGGCCGCGGCGATGGTGGTGGCGGGAAACGGCCGTGTTGTTGGCGTGCATCAGGGCCATGATCTGGTGGGGAAGGTGATGGGGATGTTGGCAACGGCCGTTGGTTAATTGAGTGAATGGTATCTTCTCAATATTTCGGGGTCGATCAGTGGCAAAGAGGTAAAAGCCGGGTTTACCCGGCGTTGTTTTATAGACCGGCGCTTTAGCGCTGGTCGTCGCCGGTTGTCCGCTGCGCCTGGAGCTAAAGCCCCAGGCTAAAAAACGACGCCCCGTAAACGGGGCTAGAGACGACCGTGATGGTAACGACAAGCCTCCCAGAGACTCCCCAGATTATTGAGAAGATACGGTGAATGGCTAATAATCGTAAGAGGACTGGAGACCAAAAATCTCCAGTCCCCCTGTCTCGCAAGAAATATCAACTTCTGGGGCGGGATTTCTGTTAGATTTAGTTCCAGACGTTCAAAATGACGATTCCAGATTGCCCGGCAACGTCATGAGACCTCTATTTGCTCATCGTAACGAACTGTATAGAACTTCACAGAAAAAGCTCAGAGATTCACAAGAGATGAGGCGAGAACAAACCGGTCAAAGAGCTGGTTGCACTCTATCTCTTTGCGAAGCCCGGCGTGGATTCTGTGATCCTATGTCCTGAAGGAAACCGGATGAATCACGGAGTTTGCCCCAAATGCCAGTCCACCGAAATTTATCGTGGGCTGTCTGCTGATGGCGAAGGGTTGACGGCCGGAAGTTACATTTCCCTGATTGAACTCATCACCGGTAAGACCCAAACGACCCTCTGGCTAAACACCTACGTCTGCCAATTGTGCGGTTACATAGAAATGTATATTGCCAATCAAGATGGTCTGGCGCAGTTGTCGCAAGCCGAAGGCTGGGAGCGTGTCACTACCACCCACAACAGCCTGCTGGGCGATTAGTGCCTGTACCTTACGAGCCAACTGTTTGCACAGTGAACAAGAATATTGTCAAAGATTACGCAGATTGCGCAGATTTTTATCTTCAATCTGTGAAATCCGTGTAATCTTTGATAGCCCTTTTGAGTTCTGGCTTGTACAGGTTAGGGGATTACTGTCTTTACGTTTTTGGCATGGTTCAGAAGTGAAACGATGCCTTTTACAAGAGAAGATTTGCCAAGATGATTTTACAGAGAATGAACCATGCCCGCTTTTGCAGAATGGTACGCGGATAAACGGGGTGGTTCAGCGCAAAAGTGGTTTTCAGACAGGTAGGGCATCCTCTCAAGCATTTTCCCAGACAAGGAGACATTTAAAAATGAACGCAAAAGGCAACATACTCAGTAGATCGAAACGGAGCGCGGACGTCCCGTCCGCCCCGGCAGGCGAGACGCCTGCGCTCCC
>CALFEW010000935.1 GCA_937958365.1 uncultured Chloroflexota bacterium
TGCTCAAATCGAGGTGAGCTGTGGGTTCATCCATCAGCAGCACGTCGCATTTTTGTGCCAGCCCGCGCGCATTGAGGATAAGTTGCCGCTCGCCGCCGCTGATCTCGGTATACGGCCGTTCGCGCAAATCCTGCAAGCCCACGTTCTCCAGCGCCTCGTCGGCAATGGCCCGGTCGGCCGCCGATGGTGAACCAAACAACGACAAATGGGGGGCGCGTCCCATCAACGCCATCTCGCGCACGCGCAGCACCAACTGCCGCGCCGTCGCCTCCACCCCCACGGCCGTATCCGGCCAAACCGGCGAGAGCAGGCTACGGCCCACGTCCTCCAGGCTGATGGGGTAACGCCCCAAAACCAGCGCCAGCAACAACAATAGAACGATCAAACGAGTCTCAGTTTCATGGGGTCTCCTTGCTGCACATGATTGCCAGATAACGACCTGTTTCGGTCGTATCGTAGCCGCCCAGAGCGGTGATGGCTTGATGGGTTTCGGTGGTGTTCAACCAATGGACCAACGCCTGCACGCCGGGCAGTTGCCACACGTCGGGCGTCATCACCAGGTCGTAACGCTCGGTGGTGAGTGGGACAAAGCCCAGGTTATAAGCCTGCGCCGCCGCTTCCACGCCCAGGCCCACGTCGGCCAGCCCTTCGGCCACCGCGCCGGCTACCTGGAGGTGAGTGTAGACGGTGTGCTCGTAACCCAGGATCAGCGCCGTGTTCAGCCCCAACTGCTGGCAGCGCGCCTCCAACCAGAGGCGCGTACCCGCGCCGGCCTGCCGGTTGATGAACCGCACGCCCGGCCGCACCAGGTCTGGCAGGCTGCAAATTTGCCGGGGGTTGCCGGGCGGGGTTATCAGCCCCAGGCGGCGATGGGACAGGGTGAGCAGCATCACGGATTGGTCTGGCAGCAGCCGGTGGATAAAGGGTTCGTTGTAGCTGTTGGATTCGGCGTCCCACAGATGGCAGCCGGCGATGTCGGCTTTTTGCCGCGCCAGAGCCAGCAGACCATCCAGGCTGCCGGCAAAGGTGACGCTGAGCTGGTAATTGGGGGCGATGGTGGGGAAACGGCCGTCTATCAACGATACAATGGGGTCATGGCTGCCCACAAAACGCAGGCGTCGCCGGGGAGGTTCATGCTGCTCATCTAGACGCGCCTGCCAGCGCACGACCACCTCGCGCATTGCTTCTTCCAGTTCCGACGCATTGTAGCCCCGGGCTTGCAGTTCCAGGCCATAAGCCTCAATCTGGTTCACCAATGTGGCGCGGCGCAGGCTGTCAGAAGTAGAATGAGTGGCAATGCGGGTTCCCTGCCCAATTTGCGTGGTGATGAAGCCTTGCGCTGCCAAGTCGCGGTAGGCGCGCTGCACTGTGCCGGGCGCGCATTGCCATCGCCCGGCCATTTCGCGCACCGAGGGCAAATGGTCCCCCGCTTTTAACGAACCGTCAAGGATGTTTTGCTTGATGTCGGCGCTAATTTCTTTGGCTAATGACATGGCTACCCTCTTTAGAATAGGCTATATGGTCGGAGTGTAACATGGGTAGGCAGTGTGTCAAGTGTATCACTTAATTGAATACATCGGTGCGGGGCCTTTTTTGCGTCAGAAGGGGAAACGGTTAGAATGACGGCAACTATTCAGCCTGCCGTCAAACGTTTTAGGAGCGAATCGAGGATGAAAATTAATTTTTTTGCCACGCTGCGTCAGATTACGGGACAAAAGACTGTGGAGTTTGACGTGCCACCGGAAACGGCCGTGATGGATATGGTAGAACTGGTTGTCACGCGCTTCCCCCCCATGCGAGCGGAACTGTTGGACGAAAACGGCAATTTGTATCGGCATGTGCATGTGTTTGTGAACGGCCGTGACGCCCCCTATCTGCCCAACGGCCTGGCAACCCTCATCCAACCCGACGACGTGGTCAATATCTTCCCGGCGGTGGGGGGCGGTTGATTGTGGCAACCATCGAGCGGGTGATACGGGGCATTCCGGCGTGGTTGATGGGTGAGTATTTGCAGGAAATGGGGGGCGTGGGGGAAGGGAACGGCCGTTACACCCATCCCCACTGGTCGGCCACCGTCACGCAAATCGAAGATTACCAGCTAGGCTCTCTGCGCGTCGGCCAGATTCAATTCCAGGTAGACATTACCGACGACGCCCTGGAGCAATTCCAGCACCGCCTGCACCTCAAGCTGCTGCGCGGCGGCGGCTGAAAGAAATTTTGTAACTATTCACCACGGAGACACGGAGGGCACAGAGATCAAACCTGGCCCTCCTCCGTGTTCTCCGTGTCTCCGTGGTGCAATCTCAGAGAGGCTGTATTAGATACGAAATTTTTACCACGGAGGCACAGAGAACAGGTTTTGTCTCTGTGTGCTCCATGTCTCCGTGGTGAGCAGTTACGAAATCTTACAAAATCGCCAGTTCTTTCAACTTGGCTTCCGGGGTCACGCCGTTTTGCCAGCCGCGCGCCGTGTAATACTCTTCGAGCATCAAATCCAGTTCGCACACATGCCCTTCCGAACCAGGCATCGTCGAGGGTTCATCGGTAAAGCGCTTGGGCAGATAGTCGCTGCCTTCGCCAAGTCCGGCCAGATTGTTGTAGTAACGCTCCAAATTGTAGATGCGTTCGCCGGTGACCAACACATCATCCACCGTGAAGGAGTCCAGGCCAACAATGGCCGCATACTGCGCCGCATACTCTTCAGCGCCTTCGGCAAAGGCGCTGAATTTACACAAGTCCAGGCTGTCGGAGAAGGCGTGCAGGTCTTGCAGCAGCTTGGTTAGCTCGCCCTTGCCTTTCCAAACCAGTGGATCGGCCGTCAGGGAGATGAGGCTTAGTTCCACGGCCGGGGTGTAGGCCCGCAGGTGGCACGCGCCCCGATTGCTGGTGGCGTAGGCGATGCCCATGCCTTTCATGCCGCGCGGGTCGTAGGCTGGAATGCCCTGTCCCTTCACCGTCATGGCGATTTCGGGGTGGCCGAATTTTTCGGCGACGGCGTTGCAGCCATTTGCCAACACGTCGCCGACGCCCTCACGGTGGGCGACTTTGCCCATCATAGCGATCATCGTCCGATAGTCGCCTTCGGGCAGCCCTTCGCCGTTGGTGTACCCTTTGGTGGTGGCTTCGATGAACGTTGCCAGCACGTCGCCGATTTCGATGGCGTCCATGCCATAATCATTCGCCAGGTCAATCATCTTGGCGACGGAGGCGATGTTGTCGTTGCCACAGTTCGCGCCTAACGCCCACGCGGGTTCATATTCCACGCTTTCCATGCGCAGCCCGGCAAATTCGCCAGAGGTGATTTCCACCTCTTTCTTGCAGGCGACGGGGCAGGCGTGGCAGGTGGGATCGTTGACAAGGATGTTTTCTTTGACGTATTCGCCGCTGAGTAATTCAGCCCGTTCGCCAAAGGAGGTAACACGGCCGTTTAATGCTGGCAGCGCGCCCATATTGCTGGTGATGTTCATCAGTACGTTGGTGCCATACACCGACAACCCACCTTTGCGCGGGCTGGTGATGTTTTTCTCGTCCATGATAGTTGAGAGGGCGCGATCATGGGCCGGTTTCCAGGCATCGGCGTTGGCCGGTTTGGGGAAGTTCTTCTTGGCCTTGACGACGATGGCTTTTAACATCTTACTGCCGCCGACGCAACCGGTGCCACCACGGCCGCTGGCGCGATCATCTTCATTGACCCAACAGGCATAACGCACCAGGTTTTCTCCGGCTGGGCCGATGGCGATGACGGTTAAATCTTTCGCGCCATATTGTTCCTGAAAATGTTTGATGGTGGCATGGACGCCTAAGCCCCAAACGTCGGAGGCGTCGCGCAGCTCTAACTGCCCATCTTCAATGTAGGCGTAGACCGGTTTTTCGGCTTTGCCCTTAAAGATGAGGCCATCAAAACCGGCCCAACGCAACCGGGCAGCCGACCAACCGCCGTGATGACTGTCGGTGACGGTGCCGGTGAGGGGGGATTTGGTAACGACAGCCATACGGCCGCTCATGTTGGCGGCCGTACCGGTGAGGGGGCCGTTCATGAAGCAAAGAAGGTTGTCTGGCGACAGGGAATCAACTTCGGGACCATTTTCTAACATGTAACGCACGCCCAAACCGCGCGCGCCAATGTATTTGAGCGCCCATTCTTCGGGAATTCCCCGATACTCAACCGTCCCAGCGGTTAAGTCTACATGGGCCATCCGGTTTGCATATCCACCTAACTTCATTTGATTTACCTCCTCTAATATATCTCCGGGCGTTACGGGAAACTTATGGAACTGAAGTTTCTTCACGGAAAACAGGGGGGAAGGCGCAAAGTTTTGGTTTTGAACCCCTAACGTCTCTTGACTGATTTTCCGATGAATTCATGAGGACTCGGAGAAGACAACAATACCCATTGACGGATTTCATTAAATCCATTCCATAAAATAAGTACAAATTGCACAAGTCAGAGTATAACTCACAGTAGGGCAGGGTCGCAATAACCGTATCAACGAAGTTTGATACAGTAAGAAAGTTGCAGCCCGTTGCGGGCAACGGCCGTGCCCTCGCCGCCAAGCGATGGGTGCAACAAGAAGCAGCCATCTTACGTCAGCATCGGACCATTTTACTGGGCGATGACCTGTACAGTAAGCAACCCTTGTGCGAAATTGTCTTGAGCAGTGGCTGTGATTTTATCTTTGTGGCTCATCGAGATAGTCACCCAGCCTTGTACGCGGTGGTGGATGCAGTCGCCAACTTAGGCCGCATAGCCACTTTCTCCCACCGTCACTGGAATGGTCGGCATGGTGAAATTTGGACCTATCGCTTTCTCAACGATTTCCCTTTGCGGGGTGGGAACGATGCGTTGTCGGTCAACTGGTGCGATTTGCAAATCACCCATGAAGAAACCGGGGAAACCCTCTATCGGAACGAATGGGTAACGAGTCTACTCCTTGATGAGGCAAACACGCCAGAGATTGTTGCCTGTGGGCGCGCCCGCTGGAAAAGCGAGAATGAAAACAACAACGTTCTCAAGAATCATGGCTACCATATTGACCACAACTTTGGTCATGGTCAGCAATACCTTGCGACCACATTGCTGTCACTGAACTTGCTCGCTTTTCTGCTCCATACCATTGCCCAGGTTGCCGACCTGATTTACCAACAAGTGCGTCAAGCATTGGGGACAAGGCGCGCGTTTTTTAATGATGTGGAAGCTTTAATGCGCTACTTGATTTTCTCAGATTGGCGTTCAGTACTGAAGTTTATGTTCGTCCAACTTGAACTGGAGCCTGACTGAGGTCATATTTCGAATTGCTGCCTTGCATGATGCCTTTCTTGGTAATCCTTTCGTTCCCTCTCCAGGAGAGGCTTAGTAGATACGCAAAAACAAGGTATTAGAGCAGGCGAGAGCGGTTAACGCTCCGCGCCTGTAACGAGGCCTATCTCCAGTAAAAGCGCTTCTGCATTGGACAGGAGCTGCGTTTCGTCCTCTTGACGGAATATCTCAATGGCCTGACGGCAGTAGGCGGCAGCCTGCGCCACATCCCCCAGGTCACGATAGGCAAAAGCCAGCATGATTTGCTGCTCACCGATCAGCCGGTTGTCGCCCAGTTCTTGCCCCAGGGCCAGCGCCTGCTGCGCGGCGGTGATGGCTTCTAGTGGCTGTCCTTTATCGGCCAACACGGCGCTCAAACGGCCGTATACCTGTCCACTCGCCGCTTTATCCTGCAACTGCCGCGCCCGTTTCAATGCCCCCTCATACGCCGCCAGCGCTGTGTCCAGATCACCCAAATCATAATGGGCGTAACCCAGTTGGTTGAGTATGGTCATTTGCCAGGGCCAATCTTCACTCTCTTCAACAAGGGCCAGCCCGCGCTGCAAATGGGGCAGCGCCCGCCGCGCCTGGCCTTTTTCTACCAGATAGGCAGCCAATAAATTGATATTGCCAATTTCTACGGCCGTATCACCCACTTGCCGCGCCATGCGAATCACCTGTTCACCATAAAGCGTCACCATACTCGCTTTATCTTCGACCATATACAGACGCATCAGACTGCTGAGGGCATTCATTTCAGCCTGTGGATTATTCAAGTCTGTCGCCAGATTGAGGGCCGATTCCAGGAGTTCGCGGGCTGCGTCCGGCTCGTCGCTGGTCAACAATACGCCACCCATCTGGAGCAAATAGAGGCATTCCGCCGATTGCTGGCCTACCTTCTGCGCCAACTGTCGCGCCGCGGCATAATACTCCAGCGCCTTTTCCGGCGACGCCAGACCGGCAAACACCGCGCCAATCTTGCCCGCCAGGCTCATCGCCCGCATATGATCACCGGCCGATAGGGCGATGCCATACGCCTGCTCCCAGCGGGAGATGGCTTTGGTTTCCTGCCCCATCTCCACGTGCAGGTTGCCCAACTGTGTCAGGGCGTCTATCAGCAGGGGTGCATGATCGAGGGCTTTCGCCATGTTGTATGACTTGTAGAGGGCGATCTGCGCAAAGTGAGAATTGCCCAGACGCATCAGACACATGCCTTTATAGCCCCAGAGCCGCGCCTCTAGCAGTTCATCTTTCACTGACTGGGCCAGGGTCAGGGCCTCTTCATATTGCGTGAGGGCTTTGGGGACGTTGCCGCTGTCCAGATGGGCCTGGGCCAGGTGGATGAGGGCTTGAATGAGGCGGGCTGTGTCGGATTGGGTCCGAGCGCGGTCAACGGCCGTTTCCAATCGGCCAATCTGTTCATCCGGTAAAAGGGTGGGGTTCAGGTTCGGTTCAGACATTAACGATGCTCCAGGCTCCCATTGTCCGCCGGAAAACCGGCCGTTTGCCGGACTTCCAACGCTTTGGTTACTACCAGGGCTTCCACGTGGGGCAGGCGAGCGGCCAACGCCAGTCCCGCTTCACCGCCCAAGACCATCACGGCCGTACTCAGCGCGTCCGCGTCGGCGGCCGAAGGGGCCAGCACCGTGACGCTGGCTAGTTCAGAGGGCGAATAGCCCGTGCGCGGGTTCACGATGTGATGCTGGCGAAAATCCTGGCTAAAACTGTGTTGATAATCGCCGGAGGTAGCCGCCGCTTGAGCGGCCAGAGGCAGCACACGCAGCAGCGCGCCGTCGGTGGTGGCGCGAGGATGGGCCAGCCCCACGCGCCAGGGTGCGCCATCGGGGCGCATACCCAGCCCCATCAGGTCGCCGCCCGCTTCTACCAGAATATTCTGGAAGCCACGCGCTTGCAGAACGGCCGTTGCCCCATCCACCACCCGGCCTTTGGCAATCCCATCCAGCGTCAGGGCCATGCCGGGCTGACCCAGGCGAATCTGCGCGGTGCTGGTCTCAATCTGGCGGTAATCCACCAGAGCGAGATAGTCGTCAATGGGCAAACCGGCCCGGTGAGCGTCAAGCAGCGGCTTGACGGAAATGTCGAATGCTCCACCCGTCAGGTCGCCATACTGCTGCGCTTGCTGGATGATGGCCGTCAGTTCGGCCGGCGGATCTGCCAGTTGGCCCGTCTGGTTTAGCCGGGCCAGCGGACTGTGCGGTTGGCGGTGGTCGAACAGGGCAATCAACCGCTCCATTTCGGCCAGAGTGGCGGCGATGGTCTGGCGGGCAGCGGTTGCATCGTCACCAATAACAGCCAGATTGACGACCGTGCCCATGAGGACCCGCGTCTCGTTGAACGCGGTGAACTGCCGGCCGAACGATGGTCGTTTACCTACAAGATAAGCCCCGGAAACGGCCGTTGTCGCGGCAATAATTTGCAAAAACCGGCGGCGGCTGAGCGGTTGGATCAGGCGAGTGGCGGCAAGTTCTTCTGTCATGGCGATCCCTGTCCTTGTCCCTGACCGTGGCCTTGCCCTTGCCCATTTCCATGTTGAGCGTCAGTCTCCCGTCCAGGAACCGGCGTGCCGGTTAATTCATCTTGCGGTCCGGCCGCTTCGGCGGTAATGGTCAGATACACATCGGGGTCCATCTGGAACGTGTCTCGATAATAGCTGGGCGTGGCGGGTGTGTCGGTAGACAGTCCTTCGGCCCAAATCAGGCCGATGAGGATGATGCTCAGGCCGACAAAACCCAGCAACAGGGTGCGCTTGAGGTGTTCACGGCCGTTTTTAGCGCCGGCAGTGGCGCTACGGTCTAAGCCTTTACCATTCGTTGACGCCATGTCGTCCAGACCTCCTTTAGCCAGCGCCGTGTGGCGGCAATAATGTCTACCACCGGGTCTATGGGGCACAGATAGTTGCAGAACGGCCGGTAGGTGATCAGGCTGGCAAACACGACGACGATTAGAAACACCCATTGCACGGTTGTGCCCCGGAAATCAAACAGGGTGGCAAACGGTTCATAGCTGGCTACGCCCGGTCGGCGCAGCGCCAGACCCAGGATAACGGCCGTCAGAGCCAATCCGCGTTGGACCCACTTTAGCGGCACGTTCAGGTCACGGGGGCGGTATCGTTTGGCGCGAGACACGCTGGCGACGCATTCCTGAAAAGCGCCAAAGGGGCAAAACCAACTGCAATACGGGTTCTTGGCGTCCACCGTTGTCACAAACAAGATGCCGCCGATCAGCAAGTACCAGTACAGATTGGTGCGCCAGTCCGGCCAGTACCCGCTGAGCAGAGAGATGATCATGGTAATGGTAAGCGGGGCGGTGTAGACAAAGCCCAGGAAAATCATGCCGGCGATGAGCGTGCCCCAACGCACGCGCTGTTTCCAGGGACCGCCACGCAATTTGTGGCCGACGTAACCAGAGGCAAACAACAGCAGCAAGATCAGTTCCGGCCAGCCTATTTGCACAGGCCTCTTTTCGGGGGGCAGGGGTGCGCTCAGGCCATCGGCGGCGATGTTGCGCACGGCCGTGCGCACGGCGCTGGCGATCCCCTCGGCGCTGACCGTCGCGCCGGTCACGGCGTCCAGGTCTTCACCCAGTTGCAACGGCGACGTGATCGGCATGGTGGCATAGTTGGGCAGCAAATCGCTGTTTTTTACCAGGCGAAAGAAACCCGGCGATTCGCGCTCTTCCACCACGATGACGTTCAGGATGTTACCGGCCGGGTCTACCCCCACCAGAACCACGACAGGGCCGCCATAACCAGGGGCGCTGCCGTCGCCCGCATACCCAACCAGGTTGCCGTCTGCGTCGTAACCCACAAACAAGTCGTTCACGGGTTTGATGCTGGTAGCGCCGGGCAGTACGTCCTGTACCAGAGGCAAAACATCGGTCCCGGCAGTCAGATAACCGACTATCCAGGCAATGACTATCAACAGAACCGTGCCGACAATAAGCCAGTGTTCCCAGCGCTGCTGCTTCTGCCGTTTGGAAGGGGTGCGGGGCGTCAGGGGGATACTGAGCGGTTCTTCTGGTGGCGTAGTCATAACATTTTAGTAGCAACCAAGACTTCTGTCTGGTAACACGCAAGCAAAGGAGAGGGGTTAGCCCTCTCCTTTGTGATTCAAACTTGCCAATGAACCCGATAAATGTTAGCCAGGTCGTTGGTGGTTGGCGGCAGCAAGCTATTTACCGCGCCGGGTAAACCAGACAACAATCCCACCCAACAGCCAGACGACAAAAGTGACCCACAGAATACCGGCCGCCCGCGGCTCTAGTTCGATACCACTGCTCCAGGCATTCTGGAAAATGAAGACCAATCCAAAAAACCAGACTATCCACAGCAGCCATTCGTAGAACGGCCGTTTCCTAACCGTGACGGTGATTTTTTCAGACATTTCTTAAGCCTCCTGTACCGGCGCGTTGCTGTCGGTGCCATATTCGGGCAGGTCCAATGTCCACCATTCTTCGGCGCTGGCCTGCGTACCGTAGCCAAAGGCATCGTCCATACTGCGGAAGAAGCTGTCCAGGAAGGGCGCCTTAGCGGTCCCAGCCTTCACCCACTCGTGGATCCACGCCTTGTCTTTCTTAGAGAAGGGGCAAACGGCAAAACAAATGCCGCAGTTGGTGCCTGCCTGCTCGCGCCAATAAGTGTAGCAGCTAACGGAGTTTTCAAAATACGCCTTGTGACCCGGATTGTTCCAGCCGCCTACCGGTTCCCAGGTGGGTTCGTCCAGGAAGCTCAACGATTCAGAGGGGCATGCTTCAGCGCACTTCTTGCACCGCTTGCAAAATTCCATGATACCGGCGTCAATCGGCTTATCTGTAGCTACCGGCAGGTCGGTGAGCAGTTTGAAAACGCGCACCATGGGCCCAAACTCCGGGGTGATCATGCGGTTGAGCCGGGACATCTCGCCCAGACCGGCCATCACGCCCAATGCCGGGGAGATACCCAGGGCGTTGGTGGTGGATTCGCCCAATCCCTGGTAGCCCAGGCCACGCAAGAATTCTTGCAGCGAAGCCTGGATGGTTTCGCCACGGGTGTAGGCCAGGCTAGTGGTTTGCGACCCCAACTGCGTGGGGCTGCGACGCATGGTCTCTTGCGACATTTGCACGGTATAGACGACGGCGTATTTACAGCTATTAGGGATATAACGGGCGTCGTCGTCTTCAGAGGCGACGGGGTCGTCGGTGAAGACGAGTTCCTTACCATCGGGGTCTACGCCATAGATGAGCTTGCGGGTATTGTCGTCCAGTTCGATAAAGCCAACGGTAGCCGCACCCATGTGGCGTAAGGCAGCGCGAAGGATGCGCGCCGCTTCCTCCGGTGAACCGGTCCATATCGGGACGCCGCGTTCTTCCGGGGTGGGCGCTTCTTGCGGACCCAGGAAGGATTTACCGACGCCCACGTGGGCGGCTTTGAGCGCCTGGTCTTTAAGGGTGTAGCCATCTACGTTATCCAACATGCGTTGCAGTTCATTCTGCTTGGCGGCTTCTGAGAGGCGGTCTACTTCGTCATCACCGACGTAACCGGCCATACCGGGGCCACGAACGCTGCCCGTGCGCTCGTTGTAGCGCTGCATCACATCCCAATCTATCTCGGTGGTTGGTACGTCTACAGTCTTGACCCACCAGGGGCGATTGGGTCGCCCGGCGGGGTCGGAAAAAACGCCGGCCCGGAAACTAACGGGCGCGGCCGCAGCGGGTTTGGTGACAGCGGCCACGGCCGTTGCCCCAGCCCCAATGCCGGCAATACGCAAAAAGTCTCGCCGACTTACTTTGACTTTACTGTCATTCGCCATGTGAATCCTCCTGATTCCTTATTCCGTCATCCGTGTTCCGCAAGTGGATCACGTCTACATCTTTCTACAAATAAGAGTGTAACAGGGGGACAGACGAGGGGGTATCGGGAAAAGGATATTCTTTTGTGGTGGTTTTCCTGACAGACTACTCTTTGTATTGGTCCAGAATGCCGGCACGCAGGGCAAATTTCACCAGCTCAGAGCGATGTTCTAGCCCTAGTTTATCCATGGCTCGTTGGCGGTAGGTATCGGCTGTTTTGGGGCTGATAAACAATTTTTCGCCGATTTCCCGGCTGGTATAGCCCATAGCTGCCATTCGCAGCACGGTTTGTTCGCGTTCCGACAGCGATTCAAAGCGCGCCGGTTCAGATGGCTTGTCGGTAAACGTTTCCATCAGCGCGGTAGCCGCTTTGGGATGGAGGAATCGCTCACCCGTGAGGACGATCTGAATGGCTTGCAGCAGGCTGGTGTGGGTGGAAGACTTGGGGATGTAGCCATCACAACCGGCTTCGATGGCCGGGCGGACAAAATCGCCGCTGCTGTACATGGACAATACGATGATTTTACTGCGCTGGTTGGTGCGGCGTATGATCCGGATGGCTTCCAGGCCGCTCATGTCTGGCAGGCCAAGATCCATCACAATAACGTCGGGGGCCAGGGTTTGCGCCTGGGCAATGGCGTCTGCGCCGGTACCGACGTCGCTGACGACGCGCAGGTCGGGTTCGCTTTCCAGCAGGGCGCGCAACCCGTCGCGTAGAACTTTGTGATCATCTACTAGCAGGATGGAGGTGGGGATTGGGGACATTATTGAACTCTTTCTAGAACAGGAACACGCACCACGAGTGTCGTACCCTGGTTAAGCGCTGAGTAAACGTCCAGATAGCCGCCGGCAATGGACGCCCGCTCGCGCATGTCTATGAGGCCGAGGTGTCGCGTACCGGGTTCGGCCGTAAGACGTTGGGGGGAAAAGCCACGGCCGTTATCTTCAATGCTCATCATGATGACGCTGTTGTCGGAGATCAACTCCACGGTCACTTCAGTGGCATGCGCGTGGCGCAAGACATTGGTCAGACCTTCCTGGGCGATGCGGTAAAGAATGACTTCCACACCAGGAGGTAAATCGGCGCTGTTGAGGTCTAGATAACAGTGGGCGGTGATGTCGGTTTGGTAGGTCATTTCTTTGACCAGGGTGCGGAGGGCGACGGCCAGACCAAACTCTTCCAGGGCGGCGGGGCGCAGCCGGTGGGAAAGTTCACGAATATGTTCGATAGTCTCCGATACCATCTCCAGTAGCGCTTCCAGTTCGCGCTGCGTGTCCGGCGATGGCGATTTTCTCTCCAGAGTTTTAATCCGTACCAGCAGGCTGGTAAGCATTTGCCCAGCGCCATCATGTAGTTCGCGGGCCAGACGGCGGCGTTCTTCCTCTTGCGCCTCAACCAGTGATTCTAGCAGAGCTTGCCGGGCCAGTTCCTTTTCCTCTAGTTTTAGCCGGAGCCAGGCGTTGGCGACGATTTCAGAGATTTGGATGCCTACATCCGTTAACAAATCCTGGTCTTCTTCACTCAGGGTTTGACCTTGCCGACAAAGAAGGTTGACGACGCCATATTTTTGTCCCCGCGCCTTGATGGGAATGGAGTGATGTTGCCGCTGTAACCCGGCATCGTCGGGCAGCGCCAGGCGCTCGCAGTGCCGGTCACAGACATCCTCGGTCAACGTTTCATCTAACAGGGCTTGCTGGCAATAACAGAGCTTGTCGTTGGCCTGATGTAGCAGCAGCGATTCCAGACTGGCCGGAACCCGATACCAACTGGCCAGATGAAAGGTGTCGCGTTCAGGATCGCGCAGGTAGACCCAGCCGGTTTGTAGATTTACGATTTCAACGATACTCTGTAATATGGCGTAGAGAACGTCGTGGATTTCGGCCTGGCGTTCGGCGGCAAGCATGACATGATTGATGGCGGTGAGGCGGCGATTGGTGCGCGCCAGATCATCTTGTGCGGCGACAAGGTGGTCGGTCATTTTGTTGACGGCCATGGCGACTTCGCCAATCTCATCCGCGGACCAGACCGGCGCGCGGGCGCCCAGGTCGCCTTCGGCAACTTTAAGGGCCATGTCGCGGAGGTCGAGTAACGGCCGTATAAGCAAAAAGGTAAGGAAAGAGGCCATCACCAATGACCCGGCCGCCGCCAGAATGGTCACCAGAACCACGCTACGGCCACCAGCCCGCATGGCCGCTTCCACACGTGCATCCGTCAATATGTAAGATAACCAATCGGACAGACTGGCCGTTACCCAAAAGTTGAGGCTAAATCCCAGGATCAGCACCGTCAGCACGATAATGCCGGTGATTTTGATCCGGACTGGGACCGAAAGGATAGCCGAGTTGAACCAGGAGGCAATTTGCTGTAATGCTTTAAGGACCATGATGGCTTACCTTCAGGATGCACGTATCCCCCAGTAAGACGTGAAACGTAGGGCAATCCATGGCATCCGGTGTTCCAATATTTTCCCCTGGCGCTTGATGCGCCAGGTCATCAAATTGACGCTGCATTTTTTGCATCGTCTCAGGGTTCATCTACTTCTCCTATCGCACAGCCTGGTCACAACCGATTCTCCCACCACCTCTGCCTATGCACCGGTCGTTTGTTGCTATGCACGTTTCGTTTATTGTGGCACAATGCCGGCTGTCTGTCACCCCTTTTGACTGAAAGCAAAAACGGCCGTGTCCATCCCGACACAGCCGCTTTTACCACTCTCATCCCCCTGCTTTGCTGCAGGAAGCCATTTCCCCTAAACACCCTCCCCTTTCTATGACTGCCGCAGCCCACTGGCAATCCTATAGGAACGCCTGCCACCTGGCCTCAGACCTGGTTCGCGCCCCTTGTTCCCTACCCTTGTTCCTTAACCAGTTCACTACCCATCATCCATCACACCGCGCTCGTCTCACCGCCTGTTCCCGGCAGCAATCCTTCCACCTTACCGTCTCGGATGTTGTACCAGTCCGTCAGGATGTCAGTGGTCAGAAAACGTTCCCAGGTCTTGAGATAAAATGCCGTTTGCCCCGGCGACTGGCTGATGCCCGTCATCGCCGTCCTGGCCAGGTCGGACGGCGTGACGCACAACACAGCCGGGAATGTCGTCGGTCGCCAACCATCCACGTGCAGCGCCTGTTGCCCGCTTACCAGGGGCTAGGGGCCAACGTCATGCTCTACGCTGAGCTGGCCGACATCCTTCACCAATCGCAATTTGCCCACGTGGAAGTGATCCAGGTGGACGAGCAAAACGTGAAGAGCCGTTCCGACATGGAGGCCATCGGCGTACGCTGGACCAAGCGTCACCGGCATTATACGGTTCGGTTGTGAAGCGGGGGCCGTGTTAGCCGGTTGAGGCTTGAGTTCACTGAAAAAACCACAACGGCACGAAGATCTCAAAGATTTTTCCAGAGTAACTTCGTGCCCTTTGTGTCTTTGTGGTACCTTTTTTCAGGAGACTCACGCTTCCGCCAAAACGAAAATCGAGCGCTGCCCGCTGCGCACAAAGTGCTGCTGATAGGCCGGCCACATTTGCACCAACTGCGGCCAGTAGAGGGTTGTCTCTTCCTCGGTAGCTTCTCTGGCATGGAAACGGCCGTTCCATCCCCCAATTTGCACGTCAACAACAGGCTGGGCGCGAATGTTCAGCGTCCACGGGTTGGGTCGTTCAAAACCGGGATTCACATTGCAGAGAATGAGGCGACGGCCGTCGCGCAGATAAAAGACCGGCGTGGTGCGCGGCTGCCCTGTTTTGCGCCCGGTCGTGGTGAGCAACAAGGTGGGCGCCAGAGGATGGCCAGAGGTGAGGAAACGGCCGTGTGTCCACCGATACAACCGGCGGTCCAGCGGCGTCACCACATGCTTGATAGCCCACACCCCAAGGCGTGTACCGCCTAAACGTTTCAGAATTCCAGCGTTTATCATCAAAACCGCTACGTCGTGCAGGTCGTCAGCTCATTCTTTGTGCATATTGGCCTGCATGTTAACGCCTTTATTGCCGCCCAACGTGATCATCAGGCCCAGGATAAAGCCAAAGTTGTACCATTTCCCATTGTTGTGGGCTTCATACACGCCCACGTTGTCCTTAAACAACGACATCACAAGGGCAAACGGCGCAATCAGGCCATGCCACAGCCCGCGCCCAAACCCGGCAATTTCGCCCTTTTCGTTGGCTGTGTTTTCTAACTCATTCTTACCGACGGCCGTAAATTTTTCTTTCATGAAACACCTCTTTCTTGTTGTTCCAGCACAATTTGCGGAACTGAAATTGGAGACAGGAGATTAGAGACCGGAGATTGAACCAGTCCCCGATCCCTAGTCTCCCACAAGTTAATTAATCCGCAATCCTTATCAGCAGGAAATCATACCCGAAGGACGATTTGCCCGGCCCAGGCGGTGGCGCGTTCCAGTTCGCCATCTTTGAGCGGCCCCTGTTCCCCGGTGACGAGAAACCCTTCCGGTGATGCCAAAAGATTGCCGCCCTTCTTTTCCAACGCTTTGGCAATGGTATTGGCCGCGTAACCACCTTTGTCTACGATGAAGCGAAAAACAGATGAATCAATTGTCGTCAAGTCAATTCGGGTATCGAAGGCGGCCACGCCAATGCCCGCCAGTTGATCTTTGGCAAGGGCATTCAGCAACTGCGAGATGCCTTCCGTGGGGCGAAAGCCGCGCGTGGGGGAGCCAATAACCAACACGTCCAACCCGCTCAGGTCTTCGGGTGTGGCCTGGCTTACCGGCAGCACGGCCGTTTGCAGCGCCGCGGCGATGGCCTGGGCCACTTTTTCCGTGTTGCCAAAAACCGAGTCGTAAACAACCAGAGCTTTCACAGTTGCCACTTACTCCTTGGTCTGTTGCGCCAGATGCGTCTGGTAGGCTTTCCAGCCAGGACACCAGGTGGTGTGCCAGCGCCATAGACGCGCCCGGAACGATTTGGGGTTAGCTTCGGCTTTGTGGCGCATGGCGCAGGTTTCACAGGAAAACTCTTTTTTTTCGGTGGTTTGCGGTTCGTTACTCATGTCAATCTCCTATTTCTGTAAAAGTCAAAACATTTTCAAGAAGGATTTCCAGGTTTGCCCAATCAACTTGTCTCCGGTAAACGCCGCATATACGTCCAGTCCGGCGACGGCCGTCCGGTCAGCAGCGCTCCCCATTCCAGGACGCCCACAAAAGGAATCATGCCCAGATTTGTCATGACCATGCCTGTCCCTCCAGAATTGTGAACGGCCGTATACACCAATCAACAAACCAATACGCCCTGCCTCGTGAAAAGTTTCACCAACGGAGCCAGTTCAAGCATAAGCGCGCCAGGTTAATAGGACGTTTACAAAGCGATAACATGGGGTTAACGGCCGTATCCCCCGCCAGTGGTAACATTGTAGCCTGACTGCATCACTCATGAACGCACAACCATCCCGACCCACACCTCAACCAGCCCCCGACAGCGATTGGCGACGAGTCACCATCGCCGGTTACGCCGTTTGTCTGGCTCCGGGCGTGGACTTGTCGCCGCCGCCGCCACTGCCACGGCCGTTTCGCCTGAAAATCCTCCACCTCAACGACCTGCACGGCCACCTGGCCCACCTGACGCCCGACGGCCACGAGCCGTTGTTCGCCCGCAGGCGCGGGCCGCTGCCCTACCGCTACACCCCAGAGGACGACACGACGCGCTACCGGCTGGCCCCCTGGTGTTACGAATGGGCGGGCGGCTTTTACCACGATTTTCTGGCGACCCACCAGGTTTTGCCGGATTTAAGCGCCTTACTGCGCCGGTTTCCGGCGGGGTTCACCCCGACCCAGGCCGCCGACGCGGCCGCGTTGGCGCAGTGGCGACTTCTGGGGTATGTATCGCCGGTGATAGGGGCGGTGGCCTGAGTAAAACGGCCGTTGTCTTGTTCTGGCGACAGCGCTTCACAGCGGTACGATAGGAATTTCCAGGGTGGCGGACACAGACCCCACAGGCCATCTGGTGTAGGCCAAAACCTCCAGTGGGCAGCTGATCTGGTACCCAGACTGCGGCAGCCAGGTCTGATAAATATAGTCATTCAGGAGCTGACGGGCCGCTGCCGAGGCCGGGGGCGTGAAACAGGCATACAAGCCGGACGGCAATATCTTGCTGACCAGTGCCGGGGAACAAGCGGTGTTGGCGGCTGCTTCCACAGCGGCCAGGTAGTAGGCGCCGGTTTGGGGATAGTAAGGCAGATAGTGGCGCACAGCCCAGGCCGGCTGCTGCGCCAGCGCCCCGTCTAAACACTCTCGCAGCGTCTGCCACAGGTGGGGCACGGCCGTTTCCTCTTCATCCACGGCCGTCATCAGCCCGACTAACGTACGCGACGGCCGTTCCACCAACTGCGGTCGCACAATTTCAGTCTGGCTACGATGGACCAGGTGCGCCAGGGTGAGCGGCGTCATGAAGCAGCGGGGATCAATCCAGCCCGATTTTTGCCACTGACTGGGCAGCAGACCAAACAGGCGTTTAAAAGCCCGCGAAAATGCTTCTGGGCTGCCAAACTGGCAGTCCAGGGCAACCCCGGTTATACGCGCACCGTCGGCCAGCAAGTGCGCTGCCTCTGTCAGGCGGCGGCGGACAAGGTAGTCATAAGGGGGGTGATGGGTGACCAGGTTGAAGATGCGGCAAAAGTGGAAGAGCGAGTAGTGGACGGCCGTAGCCATGTCGGCCACTTTGATGTCATCGTGCAGATGGTTTTCGATGAACTGCACGGCCGTCGCCATCGCCAACTGCGTCGTGGTCACTTCGGGGAATGCTTCCAGACCAACCATGTCACGCTTTCAGGCGGATGGGAACGTAAACGGCCAGGCTCGATTCGTCCAGGCGGTCGAACCCTTTGAAGCTGCCATCGTGATACTGGATGTGGTATTGGTGAGCCAGTTCGTAGCCGGATTCGGGCAGCCATTCGCCATAAATTGCCAGTGACCAGTCGCCCACAATTTCCTGGCCGCGCAGGGTAAAAACGGCGTAGGTGGTGGCCGGCAGCACCTTGACGACTGTTTCCAGAGGGACTGGCGCGCCTGCGGCCAGTTCGACCCCGACAAAAACTTCAAACAGGCCGGTGTTGCGCGTTTCCTCATTGTAGACGTGGACCTCGCAGGCTGTCCCCGCCCGGGC
>CALFEW010000936.1 GCA_937958365.1 uncultured Chloroflexota bacterium
CCGGACAATGGCCGGATCGCATCGTCGCCGCTACCTGGCTGCCGCCCGATCACCACATGGCGACCGGCAACATCACCACCTATGACTACGATCTGACCGCCGCCGCCAACCTGTTGACGAGCGCCGGCTGGGTGGACAGCAACGGCAACGGCGTCCGCGACAAAAACGGCGTCGAACTCGTCTTCACTGTCGCTTACCCCGAAGGGCAGAGCCAGCGGCAGGAATTGTTAGCCATGTTCCAGGCCGATCTGGCGACCATCGGCGTAGACGCCAACGTGGTGGCGATGCCCTGGGGCGATTTGCTGGAGCAGGCCCGGCGCGGCCGTCTGGACGCCTGGACGTTGGGTTGGTACTTCGACAATCGTTATGATCCGGCCATCACCTGGCTGCTGCACAGCGATAGCATCCCCACCGCCTACACCAACCACCAGGGCAGCAACTTCAGCCATTGGGCCAACGCCGCCAACGACGCCATCCTGGATGTGGCCCGCACCGAACTGGACGACGCGGCGCTGCGCACGTTGTACGCGCAGGAAGTGGCCCTCTTCAGCCAGGAAGTGCCCTTCTGGGTGACGAGCCACTGGCTGCGCTACGACCTGACTGCGCCGACTTTGCTCAATTTCCAACCCTCAGCCCACGCCCCGGCGACCTGGAATCTGGAGCAGTGGTCTCTGCCCGCCAACCCCTACGACCTGAGTGTGCGTAAAGCGTTGGCGGCCGACAGCCCGCCGCCGCAGCCCGGCAACAGCCTCATCTATGCCCTGACGGTGCAAAACCAGGGCGCGTTGGACGTGGATGGCGCGTTGCTGATAGATACGCTGCCGCCGGAAGTGACTTTTGTGGCGGCGAATCCGGCCCCGACAAGCACGGCTGGCGGCGTGCTGCAATGGAACCTGGGCAGTGTACCGGCGGGCAGCCCGGCGCAAACGTTCCGGGTGACGGTGCAAATTCCGGCCGCCACGCCGCACGGCACACCGCTGACCAACGTGGCGCAGGTCTACAGCACGCAGTCGGACAGCCGGCCGGGCAACAACGGCTTCGTCCATCACCTGACGGTGCGCGATGACGTGGACCTGGCCGTCGCCAAGTCCGGCGTCGGGCAGCCGGCCGTGGGCGAGCATTACGACTACTATCTCGACTATGCCAACTGGGGCGGCGCGCCGGTCGCTGACGCCACCATCACCGACACGCTGCCGCTGGAAGTGACCTTCCTGTCGGCCGACCCGCCGCCGGACAGCGTGAACGGCCGTCTCCTCACCTGGAACGTCGGCAGTTTGGTCGGCAATCAGTGGGGTGGGCAGATTGCCATCACGGCCGAAATTATCAACGTGGGCGACGTGGTGAACACGGCCGTTATCCACTACAACGGCCCCGACGTGAATCCGGCCAACAACAGCGACGATCACAGCGAAGACGCGGCCGCTATCTTGCCGCCGCTCATCACCCAACCCACCCAGGGCACGACCGACACCACGCCCACCATCAAAGGGCTGGCCCCATCGGCGGCGCTGGTGGAATTGTGGGACCTGTCGGCGCAGCCGCCGGTCTTTGTCCTGGCGACGACGGCCAGCGTGACCGGTACATTCAGCCTGACGCCAACCTTTGCGCCCGGCAGTTACACCCTGGCGGCCACAGCCACGAAGGCCGGTCTGACCAGCGGCTACTCCAACACGGCGGCCATCACCGTGGCGGCGGCGCTGGAGCTGGACCCGGACTTTGTGCGTATCAGCGCCGGGGGCGTGGACGTGAGCGCCGGGGTGGTGCGCGCCGAGCGGCGCACGCTGGCCCACCGGATGTTGGACATAACGGCCGTGTTGCCCTGCATCACCCCGCCAACGGCCAATCTAGCCGTGACGGAAAACGGCCTGTTCGCCTATGACCTGCTGCCCGTGACGCTGACCAGCGCGGGCAGCAATCTCTGGCTGGTGGAGTTCCGCCTCTGGCTGGCCGACCCGCACAGCACCTATGACATCTGGCTGGAGTGGACGTGCAACGGCGTGTTCCACCGCGAATCGCTGCTGTACATTCTGATTGACCCGGACGGCTACGTCTACGATCAGACATTGGTGGATGGCGGCTCGCCCATCACCCATTCGCTGCTGCTGGATGCGGTGGTGACGGCCTACGTGAAGGTGGACAACGACTGGCAGGTGTGGCCGGCGCACGTCTACGGCCAGATCAACCCGCAGACGACCGACGCGACGACGGCCGATGGCGTGCTGGAACCCGGCTACTACAGCTTCCTGACCCCGCCCGGCCAATATCGCATTGCGGTGGCCGCGCCGGGCTATCGGCCCTATCAGAGCCAGGTACTCACGGTGATTAACGAACCGATTCACCTGGACGTGGGGCTGCTGCCGGTGGCGGGTGGCGGCGGGCAAGCGCTGGCCCCGGCCGATCTGGCCGCGTCGGCGCTGACGGTAGACCGGGCGGAAGCCTGGGTGGGCGAGACGCTGACGTATGACCTGTGGCTGGAGAATGGCAGCGTGGGGGCGACGGGGGAATTGACGGCTACGGCCGTTATCCCCGACCACACCCACTACATCACCGACTCGCTCAGCTTCACAGGTGATGGCGCGGCCGGTTATGACGCCGGAACGCGGCGCGTCTGGTGGACGGGGGCGCTGGCGGGCGAATCGGCGGTGCATCTGATGTATCAGGTGGTGGTGGACAGCACGCCGGGCGATCCGTTCGACGTGGTGACTGAGGTGGCTGTGGCTGGCTCGGCGGCTGATTTGTTTACGCTGCCGGAATTGCAGGCGGTAACGGCCGTGCCGAATGTAGTGGGGCTGACGCTGGGCAGCGCCGCGCCACAGAGCGGCCCGGCTGGAACGGTGATTACCTATTACCACACGCTGCAAAACACGGGCAATGCGCTGGATACGTTTGGGGTAACGGCCGTTTCCGACCACGGCTGGGCGGTGACGCACACGCCCAATCCCACGCTGGCCGCCGGAGCCACAACGACGATTGCCGTGGTCGTGGTCATCCCGCCCAACCTGTCCGGCCAGACGGTGGACACGACCACGCTGACCGTCTACTCGTTGACCAGTCCGGGTCGGCAGCAGACGGTTACAGACGTGACGACTGCTTATCGGCGAGGGTTTGGGGTGTATCTACCAATTGTGGTGAAGTCGCCTTGAGATACGTGGCTTAAATAACCTGCGGGAGAGTGGAGAAACCCGGCCACATGAAAGGATACTGCTGGCGAATTCAAACAGGTCAAAAATCGGTGATGAAACGAACAAATTTCGATCATTTTGGACCTCGAAATGGCTGATTTTTGTCATTTTAGGAGCGATAAAACAATTCGCCAGCAGTATCAATGAAAGGTGTTCTTCGTCATAAAAAGTGCAAGTGGGGATCAGATCCTCCGCAAGACTGTAATTGGCGGATATTCACTTCAAACTGTATTTCCGCCATGTTCCCAGGTTTGGTTATTGTCGAAACGATAGCGACTGACGCAGAATTCTTCATATCGGTTCAATCAGCCGAAGTCTCGGCCACCTGTTCAAAATGTGGGGCCGTGTCAATGCGTCATCACAGCAGCTACCTACGATGTGTTCAGGATACGCCTATGGGCCTATTCATCGTATGGCTACAACTGAAAGTCAGGCGCTTCCGTTGGTGATGTACCTTAACAGTACGGATAAATCAAAGACGCTATAGATAGCTGCTGAGGGCAAAAAACAGCCGTGTTTGGGCTGAAAATCGCCTCTTTCAGCGTTGGAAATGGTCGGCAAAGGCCAACGATGACCGCAAATTAGTGTCGGCTGCGGCGGCCAGGCAACCGTCAAGGATAGTCGCTCTCGCCGACTATCAGGCGGGAAGGGTCTGGCGCTGCGGCCAGGGCGGTACGCAGAACAAGAACAATTCTTCGATGCGCCAGACGTGGTCGGTTAGCGAGGCGGCCATGGCTGGCGTCTGTGGCAACCACTTCTGGCATAAACCTGCGCCTTTTGTCGGTTGAGGTTCAGGCAGAGCCAGACTTAAAGCGGCATGAGCGCATTGACTCGAAAATAATCTTGGGGGGGTTGCCAAACCCCTCAAAAAGGTGCAATCCAGATTTTCTCGCAAATCCTACCTCTGGTGGCGACTATTACA
>CALFEW010000937.1 GCA_937958365.1 uncultured Chloroflexota bacterium
GACGTATGATGGGACAACGGCCGTAGGCGATTGGACACGCCACGAAATCCCCGTCGGCCGCCAACTCCCGGCTCCCCACCCCCTCTTCAAACGCCTCGACGACAGCGTTATCGCCGATGAGCTAGGGCGGTTGGGAACGCCAAGCTAAAAACAATGAACATATAACAATGAACGAATAACGGTTAGCTGTTGATTGTTCACTGTTATATGTTCACTGTTAGAAAACCGCCGTTTCCCGGCGGTTTTTTTGTTGCTTATTCTGACGTTAGTTTGCTTTGCAGGCGGGTCAGGCGGTGGGTCAATTCTTCTTGCGCCAGGTGGGCGCGGCCTGGCGGCCAGCTTTGGGTGAGGGTGATGGCGCGTTCGGTCCAGGTAACGGCCGTTGCCAAATCCACCTCGTGCCATTCATAGTGCATCGCCAGTTCCACGTGGGCGCTCACGTCGTCGAAACTGGTGGCGGCGATTTGCTGCCAGCAGGGAACGGCTTCGGCGCGACGGCCGTTGCGCTTCAGCAGCCCCGCCAATTCTCCTAAAGTGCGATGGTACAAATCCAGCGACAAATCACCGCTGACAGCCCAACGCAGCGTTTGCTCCGCTTCGGCCATCTGACCCAACGCGGCCTGCCATTTGCCCAGGCTGTACAGGTCTATGGGGTGGTCGGCGGGTTGGGCCTGGGCAAATTGCCGCACCACCCGCTGCGTCAACGTCACCATCGAAACCATGTCTATCTGATTGTGGTAAAACACGCGGCGCAGTTCGCGGGCGTCGCCGCTGCGCAGGTAATTATTGTACAGACTGGGGATAAGCCAGCCGGGAACGTCTTCCTGCGTGCGCTGTAAACCCAATAGGCTTTGCTCTAAGCTGCCCAAAGCGCACGATTCAAGTCTTTGCCGCCATAAGCGGCGCGAGGGCGGCAAGAGGTCAATATGGGGCTTATGGCGCAAATCGCTAACCATACGGTTCATGAGGAAACGATTATCCAGCAAGGGGATATCGAAGGAACGGCCGTTAAACGTAATCAGCCCCGCTTTGCCCGCCAGCAATTCTTCCAGCAGCAGCAGCATGGCCGTTTCGTCACCGTGGTCGCGCAGGAAATATTGGCGCACCACAAACACATCACCGGCCGGGCCTGTTTCAAAAAAGGCTGCGCCAACCATAAAAGCCAGGGCGCCTGCCCCGGCCAGGCCGGTGGTTTCCGTGTCCAGAAAGAGGAAATCGCGGAAATTCAGGGGTTGCAGACGCGGATCGCGGGCGAAAACGGCCGTTGGCGCGGGCGATAATTCGAGTAAATCACGCAGGGTATCTTGCCCGTGGCGGTAGCTGAGCGGGTACACTTTGTCCAGCACGTAGCAGCCGCCTTCGGCCGTCTCTTCGCGGCGAATGCCGGGCATGAGGAGATCAACGGGTTGTGGGGTATCGAAGCCTTCTTCAAACAAGTCAGGCGCGGGGAGAGGTAACGGCCGTTCAGGTGGCTGCCTGGGTGGTGCGGGTTTAAGG
>CALFEW010000938.1 GCA_937958365.1 uncultured Chloroflexota bacterium
ACGCGGTAAGGATACCGCGGCTACAAGAGAAGATTTGCAAAGATGATTTTACAGAGAATGAACCATGCCACAATTCACAATTCACAATTCACAATTCACAATTCACAATTCTCCCGGAGGATAAACGATGACCTACAAAACTAAACAAACAGACGGCCGTTACCCCTTCCCCACCATCGAAGAAAAATGGCGCGCCTACTGGCAAGCCAGCAACCTGTACCAGACCGGCGACGACCCAAACAAGCCGGACGTGTATATCCTGGATTTTTTCCCGTACCCGTCGGGAGATGGGCTGTCGGTGGGACACGGCCGTAACTATGTGCCCACCTGCGTCAGCGCCCGTTTTATGCGCATGAACGGCTGCAACGTGCTGCATCCTATGGGCTGGGACGCCTTCGGCCTGCCCGCCGAAAATTACGCTGTCCGCTATGGCATCCACCCCCGTGAAAGCAGCGCGCAATTTTGCGCCACCTACAAACGCCAGATGCAACTGCTGGAATGTTCCTACGATTGGTCCCGCGAATTTAGCTCCACCGATCCGGACTATTACCGCTGGACGCAGTGGTTCTTCCTGCTGCTGTTCCGGCGTGGGCTGGCCTACCGGGCTATGGGCCGGCAGTGGTGGTGTCCACAGTGCCAGACTATTCTGGCCAACGAGCAGGTGGTCAACGGCGTTTGCTGGCGCTGCGACGGCCCTGTCACCCGCAAAGACCTGGAGCAGTGGTATTTCAAAATCACCGCCTACGCCGACCGGCTGCTGGCCGACCTGGACACGGTGGATTGGCCGGAATCCATTAAAACCATGCAGCGCAACTGGATCGGCCGTTCCGAAGGAGCAGAGGTGATTTTTGACGTGGCGGAATCCGGCTTTGTGTCTGTCTTCACGACGCGGCCGGACACCCTGTTTGGCGTGACATTTCTGGCGCTGGCTCCCGAACACCCGCTGGTGCAAGAGATAACGACGCCGGAATGGGAAACGGCCGTCACCCAATACATCACCCGCGCCCGCCAGATGGCCGACATTGATCGCCAATCCACTGAACTGGAAAAAACCGGCGTCTTCACCGGCGCATACGCCAGCCATCCACTGCACGGCGGGCGCATCCCCATTTGGGTGGCCGATTACGTGCTGCCCGGTTATGGCGGCGGCGCGGTTATGGGCGTGCCCGGCCACGACACGCGCGATTTTGCCTTCGCCCACACCTACAACCTGCCCATCGTTGAAGTCATCAGCCCGGAAGGAGCGCCACAGGGTACGGCCGTTTGCTTCACCAACCCCGGCGTGCTCATCAATTCCGGCCCCTACTCCGGGCAGACTTCGGCCGAAGGCAGCGCCGCCATCGTCGCCGACCTGGCGACGCGGGGAAAAGGGCAGCCACAAACCAGCACCAAAATCCGCGATTGGCTGATCTCACGGCAGCGCTATTGGGGCGCGCCGATTCCCATCGTCCACTGCGCCACCTGCGGCCCGGTGGCCGTGCCGGAAGACCAACTGCCGGTGCTGCTGCCTGACACCCCCGATTTTGCTCCGGCGGGCGACGGCCGTTCCCCCCTGGCGCGCATCGAAGCGTGGGTGCAAACAACCTGCCCGCAGTGCGGCGGCCCGGCCCAACGCGAAACCGACACGATGGACGGTTTTGCCTGCTCGTCCTGGTACTTCCTGCGTTTCCCCAACCCGCAGTATCACGATGGTCCGTTCGACCCAACGGCCGTGCGCCGCTGGCTGCCGGTGGATACTTACGTGGGCGGCGCGGAACACGCCGTGATGCACCTGCTGTACGCCCGATTTTGGACCAAAGTGATGGCTGACGCCGGTCTGGTGGATTTTGTCGAGCCGTTTACGCAGCTGCGCAATCAGGGAATGCTGCAAGCGGCCAGCGACGGCCGTAAAATGTCCAAATCTCGCGGCAACGTCGTCACGCCCGACGAGGTGGTCGCCCGCCACGGAACCGACGCCCTGCGCGCTTATCTGCTGTTCCTGGGGCCGTTCGACGCGGAAGTGACCTGGGATGAAGCCGGTATTCGCGGGGTGACGCGCTTTCTGGATAAGTTTTGGCGGCTGGCGGGGGAATTTAATACAAAGGGACAAAGGGACAAAGGGACAAAGGAGGACCGGGGATTTGAGCGGCGGCGGCAGCAAGTGATTCAGCGGGTAACGGAGGATATGGCGGGGTTTCGCTTTAACACGGCCGTAGCCGCTCTGATGGAATATCTGAATCACCTGACCAACGACTGCCGGGAGCAAACCATGCCAGAGGCCCCATGGCGGCGGGCGCTGGAAAGTTTTACCCTGCTGCTGGCTCCCATCTGCCCATTTATTACCGAAGAGGTGTGGCAGACGATGCTGGGACACACAGAGTCGGTCCATCGGCAGGCGTGGCCCACGTTCAACCCTGCCCTGCTGGTGGAAGAGATGGTGACGCTGCCGGTGCAGGTGAACGGCAAGGTGCGTGACCGGATCGTGGTGGTTGTGGATGCAGCGGAGGATGTGGTGGGGGAAACGGCCGTGTCCGCTCCGAGTGTGCAGAAGTATGTCAACGGCCGTGCCATCCAGCAGATCATCATCGTGCCCAACAAGCTGGTGAACATAGTGGTTAGTTGATAGTTGACAGTTGGGAGTTGATAGTTGACGATTGACCATTGGCAATTAAAAAGACCTGCGAGACGCCAGCCTCGCAGGTCTTTCTAAAAACTATCCACTACCAACTACCCACTTACGGAATGCACAACACCTGTCCCGCGTAGATCAAGTTCAAGTTGAAGATGCGGTTGGCCTGAGCAATGGCCCAGGGATTTGTGCCATACCAGGCGCTAATTCGATTCAGGTTATCACCATACTGCACAGTATGGTAGAAACGGCAGTAAGTAGTAGGGGGCGGTGTTGGCGGGGGTGGCTGCACCGGACCGCTGGGAATAAACAACACAGTGCCGGCAAAAATAAGGTTCGGATTCCAGATTTGTGGATTGGCCGCCATAATCGCCTGTGTCGTCGTGCCATAAAAGCGGGCAATGCCGGAGAGTGTTTCACCCCAACGAACGGTGTGATACACACCCGCCTGCTGCGTCGGCGCGGCTTGCGTCGTGGCCGTCAGGCCCAGCAGCAGCACAAACGCCAACAAAAGAACGAACAAGATTTTCTGCTTGCGAAGGCGCTGGACAATATTCATGTTTCCTCCTGCGTGTGATGAAGTTGCCGTCGTACAAACGGCGCAAACGACCCATAACCTCAGCCTGACCCTGCCCGGCTGTTCCTTAACATAAGGACGAAGTTACTATAGCATATTTCCCCAACGGCTGACAAGGGGGTGAGGGCCTTACATTATGCGAAAAGAACGGATTTTTCACGCAA
>CALFEW010000939.1 GCA_937958365.1 uncultured Chloroflexota bacterium
ACAGTGAACGAGAGAGAACAACTGATATGAAGAGAATGTTGAAACTCATGAGTGTGTTTGTGTTGGTTTTGGTGATGGGACTGGTAACGGCCGTTGCTGCCTTCGCGCAAAACAGCCCGATTACGGCCGTTACCGACCGTACCACCCTGACGACAGATGAAACCCTGGTACTGACCGTAGATGTGCAAGGCGCGGACGTCGAGCCACAACTCCCTTACCTGGATGGCTTTGACGTGGTGGCGACCGGCAGCAGCGCCAACCTCAGCATCGTCAATGGGGCCATCAGCCGCAGCAACAGCTACCAGTATCGCTTGCAGCCCACCAGCACCGGCGACCTGACCATTCCGGCGATTAGCATTGTGGTGGATGGCGTGACGTACAGCACGGTTCCCATCGCTGTGCAGGTGACGTTGGGCAATGGCGCGGCGCAGCCGGGCGGTGGCCTGGCCCAACCGGCGCCCGCGCCCTCCGGCGACATCGAACCACCGGCCGAGTTAAACGGCCAGGATTTGTACGTGGAAGCGGCCGTGGACAACCCCGCCCCCTACCAGGGCGAGACCTTCACCTACATCTTCCGCTTTTATCAGGCGGTGAATTTGTACCGCGAACCGAACTACGCGCCGCCATCGTTCAGCGGCTTCTGGAGCGATGGCGAACCGCAGCAAGTGGATTACACGGTGGAAGCCGCCAATCGCACCTACCGCGTCAGCGAAGTGCAAACCACGCTGGTTCCCACGGCCGCCGGACAGGTGACGATTGACGCCACGACGCTGACCATTCCCGGCAGCCTGTTTGAAAGCAGCCGCACGCTGCAAACCTACCCGGTAACGATAGATGTGCAGCCCTGGCCGCAGGGCGCGCCGGCCGATTTCAAGGGCGCGGTGGGCAAGTTCGCCCTCAGCGCCAAAGTGGACGCCGCGGAAGCGAAGGTCAATGAACCGGTGACGCTGCAAGTGGTCTTAAGCGGCGAGGGCAACCTGAATACGGCCGGTGATCCCATCTGGACGGAAGGGCCGGAATGGCGCGTCTTTGAGCCAACGGCCGTGCTGGACGTGCAAAAACAAAACGGCAAATTCAGCGGGCAGAAGGTGTACGAGCGGCTGCTCATCCCCACAGAGGCGGGTGAACTGACCATCCCACCCATCAGCTACAGCTATTTTGATCCGGAAACGGCCGTTTACCACACCCTCACCACCGATCCCATCGTCGTTACGGTGGCGGAAGGGGCGGCGAGTACGGCCGTTATCGGCAGCAGCGCCGCCGCGACGCCGATCCAGCCAGAGACCAACGCCGACATCCGCGCCATCAAACCTGCGCCGGAGAAAACGGCCGTCGCGCCGCTGACCCAAAGCCCGGCTTATTGGCTGCTTTGGCTGCTCCCGCTGGGATTGGTGGCCGGGCAGTGGGCCTACAAACGGCGACAGACTTACTGGCAGGCCAACGGCGACAAAACACGCCGCCAACAGGCAGCCAAAAAAGCCGCCCAGGCGCTGCAATCGGCCCAGAAAAACAACCAGAACCCGCATACGGCCGTCGCCCACATTTTCCACGAATATCTGGCCGACAAACTCAACCGCGCCGTTCACGGGCTGACTCGCCGTGAACTACGCCAGCTTCTTGCCGAACAGAGCGTGGGTGAGGGCGTGCTGACCGACGTAGAGGCTTTGCTGGAGCGCTGCGAATACGGCCGTTACACCCCCGCCCATGACACCGACGCCACGTTGTGGTCAGACGCGCAGGCCGTCATTGAGAAATTGGAGCAGGCACTGTAGGAGATTAGAGATTTGAGATTAGAGATTGGGGATTGGGATGAATCTCCAATCTCCAATCTCCAGTCTTAAAAAGGCAGCGATTATGAAAAAAGGACTTATTACCACCACAGTTTTTTTCGTTTTGGCGCTGATTCTGGCGCTGCTGGCCGTCAGGCCAACGCTGGCGCAGGCGGAGGCGATGGGTATCGCCAATTCGTTGTATGCCAACGGCCGTTACGCCGAAGCCGCCCAGTCTTACGAACAGCTCATCGCCCAGGGCGCGGCCGACAGCGCCATCTACTATAACCTGGGCAGCGCCTACTTCCGCCAGGGCGACGTGGGGCGGGCGATCCTCAACTACCGGCGCGCCGCCGAGTTGAATCCCCGCGACGCCGACATTCAGGCCAACCTGGCCGCCGCCCGCGCCCAGGCCGTTGATCAGCTCCCGGCCGAAAGCGGCAGCCCACTGACCGATTTCGCCAACGCCACCGGCAACTGGCTCACGCTGGACGAATTGGCGCTCCTGGCTTTGGGCGCGTGGTTCTTGTTGGGGTTGTTGTGGTTTGTCTATCGGCAAAGTGGCAACGGCCGTTTCCGTCCCATCTTGCAAACCAGCCTGATTCTTGCCGGTTTGCTGGTCGTCGTGGTGGGTGGGGCTATGGGCAGCCGACTGATGGCCGCCAACGGCCAACTGATGGCCGCCAATGGCCGCGCGCCCGGCGTCATCGTGGCGCAATCGGTCAGCGTCAGCGCGGAACCGGCGGCCGGAGCCAGCACGGAATTTACCCTGCACAGCGGCGCGGAAGTTTCGTTGATTGGGCAGCGCGGCGATTGGGTACAGATCGCCTTCCCCGGCGTCCCGTCGGACAGTTGGGTTCCGGTGACGGCCGTTGAAACGGTGATGCAGCCTCACGGCCAGTTATCATAGCTGTGTCAGGTTGGCGATTGAGCGGTTTCCGGCTTTAGCGGGTAGCCAGCGTGATGAATACGTCTTCCAGCGTGGGCCTGGTGGGGGTAACGGCCGTTTCCCCTACCCCGAATCCATCCAGTAGCTGTTGCAGCGTGACGGCCGTGTAGCCATCGGCCACCACCCGCAAATGGTCGCCCGCCAGACTGACGCGGCTGACGCCCGGCGTTTGTTCCAGCGCCGCCAGCGTCGGCAGCAGCGGCGTGGCTACCACGTCCCAAATGGCGCTGGTGATGATGGTGCGCTTCAAGTTGGCCGGGGTGTCCAGCGCCAGTAGTTGCCCGCGAAACATAATCCCCAACCGGTCGCAATATTCGGCCTCGTCCATGTAGTGGGTCGTCACAAAAATCGTCGTGCCCTGATCGGCCAGGTCGTAGACCAGATCCCAAAAGGCGCGGCGCGCCTGTGGGTCTACGCCGCTCGTCGGCTCGTCCAAAAAGATGAGGCTGGGCTGATGCAGCAGCGCCGCGCCCAGGGCCAATCGCTGCCGCCACCCGGCCGAAAGCTGCCCGGCGCGTTCATTGGCCCGTTCGGTCAGACCCACCAGCGCCAGCACGTCCGGCACACGGCCGTTGCGCTTCGCTACCCCATAGACCCCGGCGTAAAAATTCAGGTTCTCGACGGCCGTCAGGTCGTTGTACAGGGCGAACTTTTGCGACATATAGCCCACTTTGGGCCGGATTTCCTCCGCATCGCGGGCAATGTCCAGCCCCAACACCTGCCCCTGGCCGCCGCTCGGCTGCAACAAGCCCAACAACATGCGAATCGTCGTCGTCTTGCCCGACCCATTTGGCCCCAGATAGCCAAACACTTCGCCCGCGCCCACCGAAAAACTCACGCGGTCAACGGCCGTAAACTCACCAAACTGCTTCGTCAAATCCTGCACGATAATGGCTGTCGTCATAGGTAAATCCAGAAAGGCGAGTGGTTAAGACTTAAGAAAGATTGAAGATTGAAGCGTAGTTGCCCCGCCAGTCTTCAATCTTCAATCTTTGATCCTCACTTCTCCACCGTCAGCAACTCAATAAACGCATCCTCCAACAGCGGCGCGGCCGGTTCCAGGCGTTCGATGGCGGCTCCGACGGCCGTCAGGGCCGCGGGCAGCCGGTCGCATACTTCGGCCAATGCGCCGGGGCGCAGGCGCAGGTGGAAGGTGTGGCCGAAAGCCTGCACGTCTTCCACGCCGGGGTCTTGGACGGCCGTTTCCCGCACCAATCGCCGGGGCGTGCCCACCAGTTCCAGGATACGGCCGTGCAGCGGCGCAGTCAGGCTTTGTGGCGTGCCTTCGGCCAGCAAACGGCCGTAATTCATAAACCCCACCCGATTACACCGGCTGGCCTCGTCCATATACGGCGTACTCACCAGCACCGTCAGCCCCTCTTCCACCACCGCCTTGCCGATCAACTGCCAGAAATCCTGGCGCGTCACGGGGTCCACGCCGCCGGTCGGCTCGTCCAGCAGCAGCAGGCGCGGCCGGTGGATGAGCGCCGTCGCCAACCCCAATTTCTGCTTCAT
>CALFEW010000940.1 GCA_937958365.1 uncultured Chloroflexota bacterium
TAGATTGGACCAATCTTGGAGATTGGTCCAATCTGCGCCACGTAATTTTTAGACGATTACTAACTAATCTGTGGCCGGTTTTTTGCGGGACAATAAGTACGCAGCAATGCCGGCTGCGCCAACCAGACCCAACAGGCCCAACACCGCAAACACCGTCCACGCAGGCGGGCGTAAGACATCGGGCGTCGCAACGGGGGAAACTTTGGCCCTGGCCCAGGCTACGGCGTTCGAGCGGGCGTTGGTTGTCACTGCGCCGGTAAAATCAGCCCCACCCACGTTGGTCGCCACGAAGATGGATTCGCTCAGATCCGTCTCGGTCAGATTGGCGTCTTGCAAATTGGCCCCACTGACTTTGGCAGCCTTCAGGCTGGCGCCCTGCAAATTGACGTTTGCCATGTTCGCCCCGGCGATGAGAGCGCCATCCAGCGTGACGCCGGACAAATCCGCATCGGCCAGGTTTATCCCGGCAATGATCGCTTTATGCAAATTGGCTTTGGCGAAGTTTGCGCCGGGCATTTCCAGGCCGGTCAGCTTAATTTCGCTCAGGTCCAATCCGCTTAAGTCTACGCCCGCCAGAGATTGTTTGTCGCGCAAGCGGGCCAGGGCTTCTTCGCGATTGGTTGGTTTTGCTTGTTCTTCTATACTCATCTTAACACCTGCTTTTCCTTTTTTGCCCGGACGTCAAAGTGCGGGCAAGCTAATCTAAAGAAGCCAGGGCGCGGTTGATGGCTTCCACGGTGTCGCCGGGCAGCATGTCCGGCACGAAGGCGGCAATTTGCTCCAGGGACATCGTCATCGCCATGTCGGCCTGGGGATGGTTCATGAGGTCGCCCAGGTATTCTTGCAGCACGGCCGTTGCCCGCGCATCGTTCACCAGGGTTTGCAGGGGCAGACCGGTATGCAGCCGCGCCCCGCCGCCGGCGTCGCCGACCCACTCAAATTGCCCGCTGAGGCGAATATCTTGCGCCGAGCGCCCGACCAACACGGTAAACGTCCCCGCTTCCGTCACCCAATTGCCCACGGCCGGATCATAAAAGGCCAGCGATTGGCGGTTGAGGGGCAGGCTGACGGTTTGGGTTTCGCCCGGTTGCAGAGCGATTTTGGCAAAGGCTTTGAGTTCTTTCAACGGCCGTACCAGCCGCGCCGCCTCGTCCCGCACATACACCTGCACCACCTCCTGCCCGGCCCGCTCGCCGGTGTTGGTCACGTCTACCTGCACCTGCACGGCCGTTCCGTTCACCGTGACGTTCAGGTTGGCATAGGCAAACGTGGTGTAAGACAGGCCGTGCCCAAAGGGGAACAGCGGCGCGATTTCTTTCTTGTCGTAGTAGCGATAGCCGACGAACAGCCCCTCGCCGTACTGCACCTTGCCGTTTTCACCGGGGTAGTTGAGGTAAGCCGGGTTGTCGGCCAGGCGGCGGGGGAACGTGGTGGGCAAATGGCCGGAAGGATTTACGTCGCCAAACAGCACGTCGGCCAGGGCGTTGCCGCCTTCCTGGCCCGGATACCACAGTTGCAGCACGGCCGTTACCGAATCCAACCAGGGCATCGTCACCGGCGAGCCGACGTTCAGCACGACGATGGTGTTGGGATTGGCCGCCGCCACGCGGGCGATGAGTTCGTTTTGCGCGCCGACCAGTTCCATGTCCGGTCGGTCGAAGCCTTCACTCTCCCACTCTTTGGTCAGCCCGGCGACGACGATGGCGACGTCTGACTGCGCGGCCAGGGCCACGGCCGTAGCGATGGGATCGTCATCTTGCGGCGGCAGGCAGCCCAGGCGCAGCGTTTTGCCCTTGCTGTCCGGGTCGGCGCTGTATTCGATAACCACATCATAGGGCTGGTTGGCGGTGAGATTCAGGGTAACGGCCGTTGCCTCGGCTTCGGTCGTCTGGCATTGCAATTGAACCGCGCCATCCAGCAGGAAGCGGCTTGGGCCGGTACTGACCAGGGTGAAGGTGTACGCGCCGCTTTGGGGCACAACCAACTGCCCGCTCAGGCGCACGGAAAAGTCGGCCGGGTTCATGTAAGGATGCCGTTCGCCAAACCAGGTGAGATCGGTTTTTTGGATAACGGCCGTGTAAATCGGATCGCCTTCCAGGTTGCGGTTGCCGAAGTACGCGAGGGTCAGGCCGGGACGGCCGTTCGCCTCGGCGCGCAGCCAATCGGACGGAATTTGCGGCAGTTGGCGATGGATGGGACAGCCCAACGTGTATTCTATCTGTACCTGCTCACCCACTTTCTGGCGAATCCCGGTCAGCGGGCTGATGGCGTAATGGGGGTTCACGCCGGAACTGCCCCCGCCCATGATTTGCGCCATCATCGCATTCTCGCCGATGACGGCGATGCGCTGCGGTTTGGCCGGGTCCAGCGGCAGCAGACTGCCCTCATTCTTCAGCAAGACGATGGCTTCGCCAGCCGCGGCGCGAACCAACTGGCGATGCTCCGGCCGGTTGATGCTCTGCTCCGGCTGCAATTCCGGCTGCTCGAACAGGCCAACGCGGAACATGGTGCGCAGCAGACGGCGCACTTTGTCGTCCACCAGGGCTTCGTCCAGTTCGCCGTTTTCCACGGCCTGCCGCACCCGGTCGTCGTGCCAGCGGGCGGGGCCGGGCATTTCCAGGTCCAGGCCGCCAGCGGCCACGTTTTCGCTGTACGAGCCATACCAATCAGAAATAACCAGGCCATCAAAGCCCCATTCGCCCTTGAGGATGTCGCGGAGCAAGCGGCTGTTTTCGCTGGCCCACACGCCGTTGATGCGGTTGTAGGAAGACATGATGGTCCAGGGTTTGGCGGTTTCCAGAGCGATGCGGAAAGGCTCCAGGTAAATTTCGCGCAACGGCCGTTCCGTCACTTCCGAACTCATGCTGAACCGCTCGAACTCCGAATCGTTGCAGACAAAATGCTTGATGCACGCGCCCACACCCTGGCTCTGCAAGCCTTGAATGTACGCAGAGGCCAGCGTGCCGCTAAGGTATGGGTCTTCAGCGTAACATTCAAAGTTGCGGCCGGCGATGGGCGAACGATGAATGTTGACCGTAGGCGCAAGCAAAACGTGCGCCCCTTTGGCCTTCACTTCGTCGGCCAAAGCCTGGCCTACCTGGGCCACCAGGGCGGGATTCCAGGTGGCTCCTAGCGCCACGCCCACGGGGAAGCAAACGGAGGTCGGGCCGGTGTTGTCGTCCACGCCGCGCGCGCCGTTGGGGCCGTCGGATACCTTCATGACTGGGATGCCCAGCCGTTCGACGGGTACGGTACGCCATACGTCTGCCCCGGCCAGCAGCGATACTTTTTCGGCCAGGGTGAGTTGCTCAATGATTGTGTTGATTTTTTCTTCCATAGTCTCCTCAAGCAGGATTAAAAAGGTGCGGCGCGCCAGGCAAAGGCGCGCCGCATCGAGTATCAAAGATATGGAAGATTACCATTTTTTAGGCCAAATTACACGGTTTAAATGCAAAACCTCCCGGAAGCGTGGCAGCTTCCGGGAGGTTTATAGGGGGTCTGGGTGATGGCGTAGGTTAAGGGGTAACGGCCGTTGCCGGCAGCCCATTGTTCACCCGCTGGAGCGCTGTGATCGCCTCGACGCCATCCGGGCGCAACTCCAGGGCGCGAGACAAGGCGGCCTTCGCTTCTTCCGTCTGTTGGGCAGCGGAAAGCTGATAGCCGTGGTTGAGGTAGGCCGCGTACAGCCGGGTTTTCATGTCAAAATCGTCCGGGGCTTGGGCCAAAATTTGTTCCAGGATACGAATCGCTTCCGGCCAGTTTTCGGCCATCCAGGGTTCGTAGAGGCTGTTTACCAGCGCTGTCAGGTCGGCGGCGGGGACGGTAGCGGCGGCGGCTGATGTTCCGTTAACGGCCGTTCCATTGGCGCTACCCGGCGATATTTCCAGGAGCGGCGCGGCTTCGGGAACTGCGCCGGTAGCCAGAGGCGACGTGTAAAGCGCCAGACCCATATCCAGCGTGGACTGCCCCTCGCCCTGGGCAAGCTTCACGCCGCTCAAGGAGACGCCCGGCCAGGTGGTCTCCTGAAAACGGCCGAGAAAATCCAACAATTGCAGCACCGGTCCCGTCACCTGCACAGTGAACGCCTGCACGCTGTACAAAGCGTCGGGCGCGACCGGCTCGGTGGCGGATTGGGCCTGCAAACCGGTGATGGTAACGCTGCTGCTGGCGGCATAGCGGTAGAGGCTGTCCAGAATAGCCGCCGCCTGGGCTTCGCTCAGGAAGGAGCCGGTGGTGGCATTCAATTTCGTCTGAATATCGGCCAGTTGTCCTTGCAGCGCCTCGGCGGAATTTTGCTCGGCCTGTTCACCCTGGCGTGAGGTTTGTTGGGCGGCCAATACTTGCGCGGCCAATTCCTGCCGGGCTGTCCACTGGGGCAAGACGTTGGTAGACAGAAAATAACCAAACCAAACCACGGTAATGACGATGAAGGCAATCGCCAGAACAGATAACATGTTATTGCGGATCGTGTCGCGTAAATCGTATAAGACGTCCATGGGTTATGTACTCGTTACTGCCCTTTCAATTCCACGATAATGACAAAACCGACGGTATTAATTGGGACTGCGCCGGTTAATGGCTGGGTGATTTGTTTGGCGAGGATCAGGCGGCGGGAAACGGCCGTTTCCCCACCCTGCCCCATCGTCAAAGCCAGCCCATTTGCCTGCCCGGTCTGCTCGCTGCTGACCGCCGGGGGGTCTACCTGTAACGTCACCTTCACTTCGCGGCGGCACAAAGAAGCCCAGGAAAAAGTGATAGTCGCTTCATACGTACCCTGAGGCAGACCAGCGATGTTGGCCGTCACGTCCATCAGGCTGGGCGCGCCGCCTTGATTGGGGCTGATTTGCAGCCAGGGCGCACTGGTAACGGCCGTCCAATTCAACGTACTGTCGCCAAAGATTTGCACAGATTGGTTGGGCGGGTTGTCGCCACCGGCGGCGACCGGGCCAAAAGCCAGTTGGTCCAGGTTCAGGCTCAGGGCCGGCACTTCCAGGACGGCGATATTGTAGGTGGCGCTGGGGCTGAACTGCTGCATTTTGTTGGTGATATTGGCAACGGCCGTGCCGTCTACCGACGCCGCCGGGAAACAAACCGACGAGGCAAAGTTGCCTGTGCCTGGCGGGGCATAATCGTCATTTTCCCACTGGAGACCATCGAGCGTCACGCGCAGAAATGTATCTACGCCCAGCGCCAGATTGGACGTGGCGACCTGGTAAAAACGCCCGCCCTTGGTGATAAAACTGGCGTTGTCCACGTCGCCCTGGGGGAAGAAATTGCGGGTTTGCGTCTCGCCCACCAGAATAGTCGCCGGGGTGGGGTCGTCGGGTTCAAACCGGTCACGCAGGTCCGGGGTATCGGTAGGATTGGGCGCTGCGGTGGGCGGCGGCGGCGTATGGGTGGCCGTAGGGCCAGGCGTGGGAATGGTTTCTTGCACAAAGAGCTGGTAGCCCATCTGCCCGCCAAACTGCCCGCGATTGGTCACCTGGATAAAGACCTGCACGTCGCCGCCGACGCTCTGGACGCCAATTTCTGAGGCCAGGGTTCCATCTTGCCGATCATCGTTGACATAGACCTGCCCGCCGATGGTCACGGTGAGTACGGTGTCTACGCCGGGGGAGAGGTTGGTGGTGGCGATGGTGTAGAAACGGCCGTTCTTCGCCAAAAACCAGGCGTTGTCCACGTCACCGGCCGGGTAAAAGTTGCGCGTCTGCACTTCGCCAACAAAGATGGGCCGGGCCTGGATGTCGTCAATCTCGTAGGCGTCGCGCAAATTGGGTGTGGGGGTGATGGTGGGCACGACTGGGGGAACGGCCGTTGGGTTGGTCACCGGATTGGCGCTTGTTGCTGTGGCAGCGGCCGTTGTGGGCGAGGGAGCAATGGTCACTGTGGGCGTGGGCGAGGATGTCGGCGTGATGACGGGATGGGGCGTGGGCAGCAACGTGATGGACTGCACGACAACCCGCGAAAACTGCCCGGAGGCTTCTAACTCCTGCGCATAAGCGATAACGGCCGTGTCATCGGCCGCTTCCCCGGAGATAGTCAGGCGATTGTCAATCTGCTCTACGCCCAGGAGGGTAATCTGATTGGTGTCTGTCTTGATGGCGTCTACCACGGCGGGCCAATCAACCTGCTGCGCGCCCTGGCTGGACTGCACGGCGGCCAGACTGTCTGATTCGATTTGGGCTTCTACCACTCTGGTTTGTAAGGCGTCTACCGTAGGATTCGCCGCTGGACCACCCGCTTCAGCCATTTGCAACTGGCTCAATTCGCTCTCTAAACGTTGGGTGTCGGCGCGCACGGCCGTAGCCACCAGGTACAAGGGCACAAACAGCACCAGCAGCCCTAACGCGACCAACCATAAAATGGTGGGGCGCCGTGAAGGTGTAGAAGTTTGATCTGCCAGAACTGTGTCTAGATCATAAGAAGATTCGCGCATAATGGTTACTTCACTTGAGTTATGATGTCTTGCCTTTTCAGAAACAGAACTCACGAACCACAACCATCTGTGAGTTGTTTGAAATCATTATATAAAGGGGCCAACGCGAGGGACGGAAAA
>CALFEW010000941.1 GCA_937958365.1 uncultured Chloroflexota bacterium
CTTTAATCTTTAATCTTCAGTCTCCAGTCTCAGTTCCACTTCCTTATCGGCTCAAAAGGAACTGACGGAAGCCTTGCAAGGCGGTCGCCAGAACCAATACCGCACCCTGCATGGCATATTGCCAGTGAATGGGCAACCCCAATACAACCACCAGGTTCAACAACATCACCAGCAAAGCCACGCCGGCGGCCGTGCCAAACAGATTCCCCTTCCCCCCGGAAAACGTCGTACCGCCCACAACGGCCGCAGCAATCGAATTCATGTTATAGTCCGCGCCCAGGCGCAAATCTACGTACCCAATATAGCCGCTTAACAACAAGCCGCCCAAAATGGCAAACACCGAACAGACCACGTGCGCGCCAATCAACACCCAATCCACGTTGATACCGGCGTAACGCGCCGCGCCCGGATTGCCACCTACAGCGTACACCCAACGGCCGTAGCGCGTATACCGCAGCATAAAAATTACAATGGCATTAATGATCAGCCAGACAACCAGCGCCGCCGGTACCGGCCCCAGCGGCTCAATGCTGATGGCCCGCAGCAGGTCCGGCACCGTACCGCTGGCCTGCCCTTTGGTATACGCCAGCCGCGCCCCCTGCACAAACACCAACATGCCAAACGTCGCCACAAAAGGCGGCACGTGCCGTTTGGCAACCAGAAAGCCGTTCGCCAACCCAATCAGCGCCGCCACGCCCAACGCTTGCAGCAGCGACACGCCGATGGAATTCCCGGCCTCCGTTTGCACCACAATGACCGCCCCCAACGCCAGCACCGCACTCACCGACATGTCAATCGAGCGATTCAACAGCACCAACGTTTGCCCAATGGCTACCACGCCCAAAACGGCGACCTGGATAGACACCGACTTCAAATTCGTCGGATTAAAGAAGGCAGGAGCAAACACGGCCGCAACAATCAACACCAGCACAATCACAATCGGCGCTGCCCATTGGCCCGCCAGGTCTACGCCCCGCACAAAACGCGGCGACGGGCGAAAACTCGAAAACCTACCTGATCCCGCTGATTTTATAGATATGGCTTTCATGACGATCCCAATGATTTTGTCTTATACGCCGCTACGGCGACCAGAACAATCGCGCCCAACAGCAGTTGTTGGTAGAAAATGTTGACTTGCATCAGGTTAAAAAAGTTCGATAGCAGCGTCAGCAGCAGCACGCCGCCCAACGTCCCCAACATGGACCCCCGGCCGCCATACAGGCTGATCCCGCCCACGGCCGCAGCCACAATGGATTGAAACGTTATGCCTTCGGCCGCACTGGGGTCGCCGACACCCGTCCGCGAGAGCAAAAACAGCCCGGCCAGCGCCGCAAATACCGAACTCAGCACATAAGCCATCATCACTGTCCGATTCACCCGAATAGCCGACAACCTGGCGATTCGTTCCGAGCCGCCCACCGCGTAAATGTTGCGGCCTAAACGCGCGCGTGTGGTAAACAACCAGACGCCATACCAGACCAGCGCCATCACAATGACATTCACCGGCACGATGCCAATCTTGGCGTCGTAGACGGACAGATAGGCGTCGGGGATACCGCGGATGGGCGTGGTGGAGATGGCTAGATTGATGCCGCGCAGCACAAACGCCACGCCAAAAGTAATGATAAAGGGCACAGCATGGGTGCGGGTAATCAATAAACCGTTGAGACCACCCAGCACAGCGCCTATCAATACCCCTAACAATACCAACGGCACAATCAAGGCCGGATTGCCGGCGTTCGCGGCAAAGATCGTTGCGACCACCAGCCCCACCAGCCGGGCGACCATTTCCGTGGAGATGTCCATGCCGCCCGTCAATAACACCAGGCTTTGCCCAATCGCCAGCAAACCCAGGACGATAGATTGGCGCAAAATATTGAGAAGATTCGAGGCCGTCAGGAACCGATCAGAGAAGATGGATGCGGTCCCGGCCAGGAGAAGAATGAAACCATAGATCAGCAGCACCGGGCCGTTGTTACGCAAAAACGCCGCCAATTGTCGGGAACGTAAGCTGCCGGTGTCGGCGCTGGTTTCTTTATAGGTGATGCTCATAACTCTTTTTGCTCTTCCAGCGCAGTTTGCCCAACAAGGCCAGACCCATTGGTGGCCGTTGCCAGGCGCATGATCGCTTCCTCAGAGGCTTCCGCCCGCGACAATTCGCCGGCTACCCGGCCCTCGTGCAGCACCACAATGCGGTCGCTCATGCCCAATAGTTCCGGCAGATCTGACGAGGCCATGATAATGCCCACGCCCTGCTGCGAAAGATCGCGCATCCGGGCGTAAATTTCCGCTTTCGCGCCCACGTCAATGCCACGGGTCGGTTCGTCGAAGACGATCACTTTGGGGCGAGCCATCAACCATTTCGCCAGGACCACTTTTTGTTGATTGCCACCGCTCAGGTTCCCGGCAGCCAGTTCGGGGTTGGTGGGTTTCACCTGCAAATCGTTGACGGCCGTGACGACCGGGTCCCATTCGTTGCGCTTGAAGATCATTCGCCAGCGTTCAAGCTGCGGCAGGTTGGGCAAGGTTATATTGAAGCGCACGCTCTGATCCAGAATCAAACCAAAGGATTTGCGATCTTCGGGGATTAAAACCACGCCGGCGCGGGCGGCCCAGGCGGTGGTCATGCGCGCCGGTTGGCCGAAATAGAACACTTCGCCGGAGTTGATTTTAGCCAGGCCAACAAGAGCGCGGGCGATGGTGGTGCGCCCGCTGCCACCCAGGCCCGCCAGACCGACAATTTCGCCCTGGCGTACCTGGAAATTGACGTCGAAGACATTGTTTTCGATGCTTAAATCGCGTATGTCCAGCAAAACATCGCCCGTTTCATGCTGAACAGGCGGGTACATATCGGTCAGTTCACGGCCAACCATCAGGCGGATGAGTTCGCCGTCGTTGGTTTCGGCGACGTTTTGCGTGCCCATGCTCTGGCCGTCTTTCAGGACCGTCACGCGGTCGGCCAGTTCAAATATTTCGTTGAGGCGATGGGAGATGTAGATGACGCCTTGCCCCTGTTCGCGCAGGGTTTTGATGACTTCAAAGAGCCGGTCTACGTCGCGGCTGGGCAGCACGGCCGATGGCTCGTCCATGATGAGGATGCGGGCATCGAGGGCCAGGGCTTTGGCTATTTCAACGATCTGCTGCTCACCGACGGTGAGGTTTTTGACAAGTTCGTTGGGATTGACGTGTTTGTGTGCGCCGAGGCGTTCGAGCAGTTCGTAGGCCTGGCGGGAGCGCACGGCCGTATTAATCAGACCGTTGCGCCTGGTTGGTGGCCGCGACAGGAAAATGTTCTCCGCCGCCGACATATCGGGCAGCAGATTAAACTCCTGATAGACGACGCCGATGCCTAATTGACGCGCCTGTTGCGGCGTAAACCCTTCATACTCTACGTCGTCAATCGTGATGGTTCCGGCATCGGGTACATAAGCGCCGGTAATCGTCTTGATGAGCGTAGACTTGCCGGCGCCGTTTTCCCCCACCAGGGCGTGGACCTCACCGGCCCGTAGGTCGAAGGAAACCCCGGATAAGGCATAGATGCCCCCAAACCGTTTGTGTATCCCCTGGAGGGAAAGAATGGTCTTACGGGGATCAGTGGGCGTGGATACTGTCATGTTATCCTCAACTGGGCTAACAAAATGCAGCTACGGATGTGACCATGAGAAGATTGGACCAATTTGATAAAAGTTGGTCCAATCGGGGTCATTTGTTACGGTTGGATGGCGCTGTCGCACGGCGGTACAGTGCATCCGCTGATCAACCTGCCAGGTCAGATGGCCTGGCAGGTTGATGGCTTCAATGAAAACTTAAGTTATTTACGTTCAAAACCACCGGCAAGATAGTAATCTACGTCAACTGTGGCAGGCGGAATGAAGTCGTCGTTCAATTCCGGGACGTACCATTGGACGAAGTCCGTGTGGTCGTAGGGGTCTGCGCCGTCCATCAGGGTGCGCAGGCTGATGAATTTGGTGACTTCTTTACCCTGGAGAATGTCTACGGCCGTTTGCAGGCAATACCGGGCCATCGAAGGCGGATCAGGCGAGCCAACAAATTCGTAACCATACTCTTGCGCCAGACGAAGGAACCCATTGGGCACATTCACCATCGCAAACTTAGGCGGTTCGATGCCCGCATCTTCAAACGCCAGGGCTGCGCCCAGGGCCATTTCGCCGCCACCGGCCCACACGCCGTTAATTTCTGGATTGGCAGCCATGATGGCTTCCATCTTTTGTTTGGCGGTGGCAATGTTCCACTGCGCATATTCCGTGGCGATAATTTCGATGTCGGGGTAGTTGCTCAGGGCGTCCAGCGCTGCGGCTTGCCAGGTTTCGGTCGAGTCTACACCAGCGATGCCGTTGAAGACCACCACTTTACCGGCGCCACCCATCAGTTCGGCCAGACCCACGCCTGACTTGTAGGCGACTTCGTAAAAGTCCACGTCCACGCGGGCGGTGAAGTCTGTGCCTTCGATGCCGTTGGCGCACAGGACAACCGGAATACCGGCGTCCAGAGCACGCTTAATGACGGTTGTGGAGGCAGCGCGTCCGAGCGGTTCCACCACAATCGCATCCGGCTGTTGTTCGATGAAGTTTTCGATGTCGCTGATTTGCTGGTTGGCGTCGTTGGTAACGGCCGTTAACAGCGGACTGGCCAAAATACCCTGGGCCAACAGCTCTTCACCATAAGCGGCCATCGTCAGGTTGTAGGTGTTACCCCACCCATTGCTGGCGTCTTGCTGTGATACGGCGATGACGTAAGGGCCTTCTTTGGCGTAAGCGGCCGTGTCTACCACGGTAGCGGTGTCGGCCAGGATAGCCTGCGAGTAATCGGAGGCCAAAGCGGCTTCATTCACTTCCGGGCTGTTGATAATTGCCATGATGCCGGCGCTGGCTTCCTCAGTCGTTTCCGGGGCAGCCTGAGCAATCGGTTCGCCGGTCAGCGGGCCGGTGCGATCATCCCAACCGGGCACGGGCCAGACGGCCGTTGCTGCAGCCAGTTCGGGCGGCCAGACGGCGACCATTTGACCATCTTGCCATTGGGCAATGACGGAAGCGGATTCACGGAGACGGCCGTTTTCGTCAAACGAAGCTTGCGGCCACTGGAAGCCCCACTTGCCTTCGCCATCGGTGAAGGTGGTGGTGCGCAGCGTCTCGGCCAACACTTTCGGATCGGTCGAGCAGGCAGCTTCCAAAGCGTCGGCTAACAGCCAGGTCGAGGCATAGGTGGTATTGTACGTGCCACCCAAGTCCTGGCCGGTGTAATCCTTGAAGCGTTGCAAGAAAGCGGGGTCTACATTCAAAGCGCTTACCGGGGCAAAGTCTTGGGTGATGATGATACCATCCACCACATCCGCGCCGGCTTCGTTCAGGAAGAAGGTGCTGCCAAACCCAGAACCCAGGGAGATGATACCCATCTTGGGATAATAGCCCTGTTCTTTGGCTTGTTTGACCATTTGCGGGGCCTGGTTGTTGCCCAGAGCAAACCAGACGTCCGGATCAAGTTGTTTCACGCGCAAAATCGTGTCGGTGAAGTCCTGAGCGCTGCCTTCATAGGTGAAGCTTTCCAGCAGTTCAATGCCGGCCGCTTCCAGGCCCTTTTTCCAGGTGTCTTCCACTTCCGCGCCGAAGGTAAAGTTGGGGACGGTGATAACGGCCGTTTGCGCCCCTTGTTCTTTCGCCCACGCTGCATCGTCCATACCCCATTGTTGCAGGGTAGAAACTGTCTGGAACACGTACTTCAAACCGCGATCGGTAATCGTGCCATCCAACGCATTCGGCACAATATAAGGAACTTCATTGCGTTCGGCGATTTCCGAAGCCGGCAGCGTCGTCCCGCTCAGCGCAGAACCCATCACCGCAACGACGCCCTCCTGAGAGATGAGCCGTTCCATTTCAGAGTTACCCACTTCAGCTTTACCCTGGGTATCCCCCTTAACCAGTTCAAGTTGTGCGCCGCCCAAACAGGCAATACCACCAGCCGCATTGATCTCGTCAATGGCTAACTGGTGAGATTTGATGTAGGGATCGCCAGCCCAACCGGCGTCAGCGCCGGTCAGCGGGTACAAAGCGCCAACCTTAATCACGTCAACTGTTTCCGCAGCCGGCTCTACGGCCGTTTCTGCTGAAACATCTGAGGCGCTTGTCGCCGCCGGTGCAGCCTCATCCGTGGTTGGCTGAGAGCATCCAACGATCAATCCCATCAACAACAGAAAAGTTAGTACTATCCACAACTGTTTCTTCATTTTATCTCTCCTTTCTTGGTGACTCCTTTCTACATTAACTGCTGCCCGGCTAAATAGCCTGGCTTTTCGGGTGACTTTTGTTCCCTGCTACCCATCGTCAGACGATGGACAGCAGACTTTACGGGGGGCGCAATTGCTTTGCTGTGCAATTTGACTATTGTGAATCCTATCACAAGCACAATAAGTATTACATAAAGAAGGAATAAAGAATCCGTAAGGGCTATCACAAGGCATGGGCCTGCCCTGACAAATCCAAGAGGTCCACCACTGCTGGCTAAAAGATTTTACCTTTTCCTTATGCAGTCTTTATGCAGTCCTTACTGCTTTTGTGATAAATATCACATAGTCGGCTTACTGGTAGGCCGCATCTTGCTTTCACTTTAGCATTCACAAAGAGGATAAGTTCATAGTGGGCATACCGGTTCCCGCTACTGAAATGAGGAAGGTACATACATGCAAACAGCAACCAAAATCAAAACACTAAATTCCATGATTAACGCCATTGGTTTTCAGGGGCAAAGCCTCCTTTCTATTAATGATCTGACCAATGACCAGATTTATGGATTATTCGAGTTAGCCCTGGCGCTGGAACCGTGGAATCGCTCACGCATTGATTTATTGCCCGGCAGCCTGATGGCCGCGCTCTTTTTCCAACCGAGCACCCGTACCCGCATGAGCTTTGAGGCGGCGATGGCCCGTCTGGGTGGGATGGTTATTACGGAAGCCAATCCAATGGTCTCTTCATCGGCCGCGAAAGAAGAAAGCCTGGCCGACATGATAAAAGTCGTGTCCAAGTACGCCAACGTGATTGTGCTGCGCCACCCCAACGACGTGGAAGCCCGCGACGCCTGCACTTACTCCGAATCACCCGTGATTAGCGGTGGCTTTGGGCATTGGGAACATCCAACCCAGGCGCTGCTGGACCTGTACACCTTATGGCGCACACAAGGCCGGATTGATGGGGTGAAAGTGTGTATCGCCAGTTCCGATCTGGTGGCGGCGCGCACCGGCCATTCCATGGCCTATGGCCTGGCTCGCCTGGGAGCCAAAGTTACACTGGCCAGCCCGAAAGCCAATCGGATCCCCGCCGGAGTGATGGAAAAAATTACGGCCGTTAACGGCGATGTCACCGAGGAGTTCGATTTCAACCAGGACAGCTTTAATGAGATGGCAGCCGGTATGGACCTGATCTACTTGCCCGGTTGCAGCGCGCCCAAAGGGGCCGAAGCGGAAGAATTCAAGAAGCTGATGGACCATTACTACGTCCGTCATGAGACGCTGGAAAAAGTGCGGCAAGACGAAGGGCGCGTGATTTGTGTCACCCACACGCTGCCGCGCCGCGCCGGGGAAATGGACCTGCGGATTGATACCACCCCCAGCCAACAATATTTTGAAGCCATTGCCTACAGTGTCTCGATTCGTATGGCGCTGGTGGCGAGCATTTTGGGTTAAGAAGTAGCGGGTAGCAAGTATCTTACCTGCCACCCGCTACTCGCCACAAAGGAGTTATTTAAATGGAAGAGAGATTGGCCGTCATCGCCATTGGTGGCAATTCGTTGATAGCGGACAAACAGCATCAATCTATCCCGGATCAATACCGGGCTGTGGAAGACACCTGCGTTCATATCGCCGACATGATCGAACAGGGGTGGACGGTGGCTATCGGGCATGGCAATGGCCCGCAGGTTGGTTTTGTGCTGCGCCGGTCGGAAATTGCCTTTAAGGTGGAAGGATTACACGAAGTTCCGCTGGACTTTTGCGGCGCGGATACACAAGGCGCGACCGGTTACGCTTTGCAGCAAGCGCTGTACAACGAATTTCTGAAGCGTGGCATTGATAAAGCCGTGGCGACTGTGGTAACGCAGGTGGAAGTAGACCGTCACGATCCCGCTTTCCAGAACCCCACCAAGCCCATCGGCACATTTATGGATGCCGACGAAGCAAAAAGCCGACGGGAAAAAGATGGTTGGGACGTTGTCGAAGACGCCGGCCGGGGCTGGCGGCGCGTCGTCCCCTCACCTTTGCCCATGCGCGTGGTGGAAGAACCGGCGGTAAAGAACCTCATGAGCGCCGGGATGTGCGTGATTACAGTGGGCGGTGGCGGTATTCCGGTAGTAGCCGATGAAAGCGGCAAGCTGAAAGGGATTGCGGCCGTCATTGACAAAGATTATGCCACGTCTCTGTTGGGCAATGCGTTGAACGCGGAATTGTTGATTATCAGCACGGCCGTTGAAAAAGTGGCCCTCAACTTCGGCAAACCCGACCAGCAATCACTGGACACCATCACCCTGGCCGAAGCCAAACAATACCTGGCCGAAGGCAAGCACTTCGCCAAGGGCAGCATGGCGCCCAAGATTCAGGCCTGCATCTGGTTCCTGGAACGCGGCGGTAAAAAAGCCATCATCACCGACCCACCCAACATCTCGCGGGCGCTGCGCGGCGAGACGGGCACGGCGATTGTGGCTTAGAGCCGTAATCCGTAATCCGTAATCCGTATTCCGTATTCCGTTTACGGAATACGGAATACGGAAAAGGGAAAAGCGAAAAAATGGCGGCGGATTTGTACTTAAAGAACGGCCGTTTCATCACTGAAAGCGGCGAGTTTCAGGGTGGCGTAGTTGTCCAGGGTGGCAAGATTACCCAGGTAGGCGGCCGGGACATGGTCGTTACTGCCCACCAGGAAATTGACCTCAACGGCAAAGTCGTTCTGCCCGGTCTGGTAGATGACCACGTTCACTTCAACGAGCCGG
>CALFEW010000942.1 GCA_937958365.1 uncultured Chloroflexota bacterium
CCACGTTCGACGAGCCGGGCACTTACAACTTCGTCTGCCACGAATATTGTGGCGTGGGGCATCATACCATGGCCGGCAAAATCATCGTGGAACCATAAGAGAAGAGGGGAAATTAAACATGTTCGCACGAGAAAACAAACTAACGGCCTGGCATCTGGGCGTCGCCATGACGGCGTTATTTATTGGTGGCTTTTTTGGTCCATTACAAAAACTGGAATATGTAGGCATTAACCTTTATTCCACGCTGAATAAAATCGGGATTGCCAGCTATTATCAAGGGCTTACACTTCATGCTGTACTCAATGCCCTGGTATGGACCACCTTCTTCATCGTGGGATTTTTCACTTTTGCCATCACCCACAGCCTGAACAAGGAACTGACCCACCCGAAAATCAATACAATTGGATTGATCACCATGATCATCGGGTTGATTATGGCGGCCATTCCGATTTTGATGAACCTGGCGACTGTCTTGTTCACCTTTTACCCACCCTTGATGGCTAACCCGTTCTTTTACATTGGCCTGGTGCTGGTAGTTGTCGGTTCCTGGATAAGCGGTTGGGGATTTTACCTGACTTACTTCGCCTGGCGTAAAGAAAACAAGGGCGTTCAAACCCCCCTCATCGCTCTCGGTTCGCTCATCACCATGGTGTTATGGCAAATTGCCACGCTGGGTGTTGCCACAGAACTTCTTGTCCTGGTAATTCCCTGGTCGTTTGGGCTGGTAGAGACCACAGACCCGCAACTGGCGCGTACCTTCTTCTGGTTTACCGGCCATCCGCTGGTCTATTTCTGGCTGCTGCCGGCTTACGTTTCCTGGTACGGGATGATGCCTAAGCAGGCTGGTGGCAAATTATTCAGCGAACCATTGGCCCGGTTGGTATTCTGGCTGTTTCTGGCGCTGTCTGTACCGGTAGGCTTGCATCACCAATATTTAGACCCTGGCGTGCCGGCCGGCTGGAAGTTCTTGCATGGGCTGCTCACCTACTCGCTATTCATCCCCAGCATGTTGACGGCGTTCAACGTGGTTGCTTCGCTGGAAATTGGCGCCCGCAATAATGGCGGCACTGGCTTACTGAGCTGGATCCGTAAATTGCCCTGGGGCGATCCTTCTTTTGCGGCGCAGAACCTGGCCATGATCTTGTTTGTGTTTGGCGGTATTGGCGGCCTGACGAATTCTTCATATAACCTGAACCTGGTGGTACATAACACCAGTTGGGTTCCCGGCCATTTTCATTTAACCGTCGGATCGGCCGTTACTCTGACGTTCTTCGGCATTGCGTATTGGTTGGTTCCCAAACTCAGTGGCAAGCAGTTGTGGAATCGCAAAATGGCTCTGGTTCAGTCCTGGACCTGGTTTGCCGGTATGCTTTTGATGGGCAATGGTCTGCATATTTTGGGCCTCAATTTTGGTTCGCCACGTCGAACTATGATTGGCGTCGCGCCATATGCGGCCGATTCCTGGACCCCCATGCTCATCGAGGCAGCCATTGGCGGCATTATCCTGGGTATTAGTGGGTTGTTGTTCTATGGCAATATGTTAGGTACGGTTTTCTCGAAGAAGAAATTACAAGCGCCTATCGAGATGCCCGTAGCCGAGCCTTACGACCCCGAATATCCGGCGCCTGCCTGGCTGGATAACTGGAAGCCCTGGTTGGCAGTCACGATTATTTTAATCCTCGTTGCTTACGGTCCTATCCTGGTAGACATGATAACCAACGCGAATATGACTTCGCCAGGTTTCAATAAGCTCTGGTAAGCAGGTAAGAGAATGTGTTGTGTCCGACTGCAGGGCGCAATCACGTCTCTGGAAAAACCTTTTCGATATTTTTGTAGGGCGGTTTTACCAATCCCCAAGAGAGATGATGCGGAAAATCGCCCTACAATTTGGTAAATTGCGGCAATGGGTAGTAGCAAGGGATGCCTGGGAACAATGCTTTCAAGTAGACGCGCCTATCGCTTATTCTAGCTGTGAATCTGAGCTTAGAATTGCCGAGCGTATCGAGCGAATGATTACCCCCTTGCTTTTACTTGCAGTATAATCGCTTAATTCTTAACAATTTGAATGGGTTTCAGGCAAATTGACGCGCCGTACTTATCACTGACTGGGGAGAACGCGCTTAAAACCTGTTTTGACTCGTGATCCAGTCTATGCGATAAGTAGTGTGAGTTTGTTTGAGTTACCATTCCAATTTTATGTTAAATGGAGGTAGAATCAATGCGTAAGTTCTGGATGATTGTTGTGTTGGTATTGGCTTTATCAATGGTATTGGCCGCTTGTGGCGGTGGTGGTGAAGAAGCTACCAGTGATACTGCCGCCGCCCCAGTTGGCAACGCGGCTCGTGGTGAAAAGCTTTATGCGCAGACCACCATTGGCTCGGCCAGCTCGCCGGGTTGTATTACCTGTCATTCGTTGGAGCCCGATGTGGTTGTGGTTGGTCCTTCTCATGCCGGTGTTGGTGCGCGTGCGGCAACGTATGAAGAAGGCAAGAGCGCTGAAGATTATCTGCGCGAATCCATTATGACCCCCGATGCACACATCGTTGAAGGTTTTACGCCGGGCGTCATGTACCAGAATTTTGGTGCGGAACTGAACGAACAGGAAATTAACGACCTGGTTGCCTACTTGCTGACACTGCAATAGTTGAAGCACAATTTTCAGTGATTTAACCAAAAATGTGGCTTTGTGGTTTCAAGCGAAAGCTTGTATCACGAAGCCACATTTTTTATTTGGTTTTTTGGGGATGATAACCCTCAAGATCCAGCGCCGCAAGGGAGCAAATTGGTTATCTGATGGCGTATCGCTGTGAAGTGACCAGGTTGCAGACAAGGAAGCCAGGTGGACTATGTCCATAATGAGAAGAAAGACCGAAGGGCCGGAGGTTTTACCAGGCGTCAATCAAGATAGTGATTGTCAAGTTCCTGCGGTAGAGCCGATGGTTGACGTGCCGGAAGAGGTGGAAGAGGAAAGTGATGAAGAGGAATATGAGCCTGAAGTGACCTGGGAAGATGTGGGCAGGCTGGCGGATAACGGCCGTTCCCCCCGTTCCCTCAACGACTGGCTCCCGCAACAAACAACCTGGGCGCATCTGCTGGAAAAAATTGCCCTGATGATTGAACGACCGGTCAATCGTCTGGTCGGCAACCTGCAATTCAACCCCTTCTATCACACCGGCACCATTGCCTTTTTTCTCTTGCTCATCGTGGGTCTGACCGGGATTTACCTGTTCATGTTCTTCCAGTACGGCTACGACCTGTCTTACAACGCCGTCAACCGTCTCGAAAGCCAGTTCATTGGCCGGACCATACGCGCCCTGCACCGGTATGCCTCCGGGGCTTTGGTCATCACCACGTTGCTGCACGCTTACCGCACGCTTTTCATGGAACGCTTTCGCGGGCAACGCTGGCTGGCCTGGGTCAGCGGCGTTGTCATGACTCTCTTTTTGTGGGTAGCCGGCGTCACCGGCTATTGGCTCATTTGGGATCAGCGGGCGCAGGCCATCACCGATGCTTTTGTGGGCTTTTTGCAGCGCTTCACCACCTGGGGACCGGCAGTGATGATTCGCCTGATTCAGGCGGAAGTGGCCGAGAATACGTGGTGGATTATAGGGTTGATCATGGCCGCCCACGTGCTGCTGTTTGTGGTAACGGCCGTTTTCTTCTGGCTCCACATCAAGCGCCTCAGCCGCGCCAAATGGCTGCCCGATCCGCAATGGACCGTGGGCCTGGCTGTGGTGCTGTTGTTGGGGGCGATTGTTTTCCCTCTGGGCATGTTACCCCAGGCCAACATGCTGCAACTACCCGACGTCATCACCATTGATCCCGTTTTTCTCTTCTATTTGCCTGCCGCCGGAACCACCGCCGAGATCGTTTTGTGGGGGTCGCTGCTGGT
>CALFEW010000943.1 GCA_937958365.1 uncultured Chloroflexota bacterium
CTACGCCACGCATCCGGCGGTGCGCCGCTGCCTGCTGCTGGAGCATGGCTGCGAAAAGACCCACAACGACTACATGCGCGGCCGTCTGGCGGAAATCGGGCTGGAACCGGGGCGGTTTGGCTGGGCGAGTATCCAGGCAGATGGCGGCATTGAGCCGGTGATGGCCCACATGGCCGACTGGTTTACCGCCCAATTTGCCGCTGAGACGCTGCCGGAAACGGCCGTTGCCACGCTCTCCCAGGTGCGGTTGGGCTTAACCAGCGCCGGACCGATCAGCACGGCGGCGGCGGAAGCATTGGCGCGGTTGGCGCGGTTGATTGTGAGCGCGGGTGGCCGCGTGATTGTGCCGCAGCAGGCTTCGTTGTGGCAGTCGGCGGCATTTGTCACGGCCGTTGGCCTTCCCGCGCCCATCACCCCGACGCTGGCTTTTGCTCAGGCAGCCGAACTGAGCGGCTTTCATGTGATGCAGACCTTCTCCGGGCAGTGGACGGAAGCGTTGACCGGGCTGGGGGCGACCGGGGTGGAGGTCATCGTGGCCTATATGGGCGAACGGCCGTTGCCGGGACATCCGCTGGTTCCGGTATTGGCGGTGTCGGCGGAGCCGCAGGTGGTAGAAGGCTGCGCTGCTGACCTGGACCTGGTATTGACCGGGGAAGTGGAGCCATTGTTGGCCTTGTTGCAGCAAACGTTGAGCAGAATGTACACGCCTAAACTGCAACAACAGAACAACCTGTCCTTTCAAATTCCACGCGGCCTGCTGGGGATTTCACTCTAAAGGCCGCAGCAGTCCACAGATTTCGCAGATTTCTGTATTTCACACGTTATCTTTATTATTTCCAAAGATAAAGGTCATACCGGGCTATGTTGCTTATGAGTTTAAAAAAGTTGAGCATGATTTTGAAAAAGTTGAGCATGATTTTGAAAAAGTTCATCAACTTTTTAGCAAGAGATGCGCATCTTTTACTCAAGTTGTCAAGAGAACTCAGGCGGGAAATGGGCAACGGCCGTTTCCCTCATCAGCATAGAACATACACAAGCGCCTGTCAGGTTTATCATGCCGCTGGATGAATTCTTCGCCGGACAAGAACAATCCCGACAACTATTCAATGCCGTGCCCACCCTGTTATTGATGGGTGATTGATTTAACTGTGACAATCCGGTACCATGCAGATGATTGACAAATTATAAGGTGGGAAACGGTAGCACCTATGAACCAGCCGGACATTTTATATAGCTCATTACTGCTGCTTGTCGCCCTGATTTCAACGGCCGTTGCCGGCATCGTCTGGCAGCGACGCACCGCGCCAGGCGCTGGGGCGCTGGTCATCTACATGATCGCCATTGCCTGGTGGAGCGCCACGTACGCCATGTTTTGGGCCGACATGTATCCATCCCGGTCTTTCTGGCTAAACGCCACCTACTTTGGAGCCGTAACCGTCAGCCCGGCCATGCTGGTCTTCACGCTGCAATTCACCCACCGCGCACGATGGCTCACCCGTCCATTGCTCGCCCTGCTTAGCGCCATTGCCACGCTGACAGTTGTCCTGCTCTGGACAGATCCCTGGCATCATTTATTTTTTGGCGGACAAAGAAACCTCACAGACAGTACCATCTACTCTGGCGGCCCCTGGTTTTGGGCGTTCATTGTCTACTCCTACGTTCTCAGCCTCATCGTCATATGGCTCCTGATAAGCAGCCTGTCTGGCGCGCGTGCTGTCTACCGCCATCAAATCGAATTGGTCCTATTAGCCACAATCATTCCCTGGATCGCCAATTTCGCCAGCCTGGTCAATCTTAGTCCCCTACCGGCGCTCGACCTGACCCCCTTCGCCTTCTTTCTCACAGGCGTTATCATCTCCGTTGGCCTGTTCCGCTATCATTTATTCGATATTGCGCCCATTGCCCGCGACAAACTGATAGAAAACATGAGAGACAGCATTCTGGTGGTAGACAGACAAAACCGGGTCATAGACGTGAACCCGGCCCTGATTGAACTTCTGACTACAAGAGCAATGCCGCTGATAGGCCAAAACGTGGTGGAATTATTTCCCCATTGGGAGCAATTAAAGGCGATTTTTGAAGAAGAGGAACCCGCCGGCCAAGAAATACAAATACAAGACCTTCCCTTCAGGTATTTCAATGTTCGGCTGATTCGATTACAAGATCGGCGGGGCAACGAGCAGGGAACCCTGATGATTTTGCAAGACATTACCGCACGCAAACAACTGGAGGCCGAACGAGAAGCGTTGATCCACACCCTGCAAACGACATTGGGGCAGGTAAAAACATTATCAGGACTGCTGCCCATCTGCGCCAGTTGCAAAAAGATCCGCGATGATCAAGGTTACTGGCAAGACGTTGCGGTTTACGTTCGGGATCACTCTGAAGCCGAGTTTACGCATGGCATGTGCCCAGACTGCATGGACAAGTTTTATCCAGAATTCACAAAGAAAACCCGTCAACCCTGACCGTCGGCTCGATGTGCATGGATTCCCTGACCGGGAAACGGCCGTTACCCCACCAGCGACGACATCACAATCGAGGTAGACGTGCGCCCCAGGCGGCTGAGCCGCTCGATCAGCGCCTCCAACTCGGCCACGGATGAAACCCTTACCTTCAGCACAAACGATTCCTCGCCCGTGACGTGATGACATTCGAGAACGGCCGTTTCCCCCAGCGCCAGCTCGCGCACCGCGCCATACCGCTCCGGCGGCGTCGTCAGGCGCACAAAAGCGGTCAGCGACACGCCTAATTTGCTGGCGTCAATGGCCGCGTGGTAGCCGGTAATCAGTCCCGCTTCTTCCAGGCGGCGTATTCGTTCGATAACGGCCGTTGCCGACAGCCCGACCCGCCGCCCCAATTCGCTATACGACAACCGGGCGTCTTCTTGCAATAAATCCACCAGCCGCCGTCCGGTCACATCCCGACGAGGCGCCTGAGGCCGGCGGCGGCGCGGACGACGCGGCTCTGGGGGCCGTGGCGGAGCCAGAGGAGGAATTCGCTGCGGCGGCGGCGGCCGACCGACCGGTCGAGGCGCTCGGTCAGCGCGTCGAGCGTCTCCGGCGCCCAGC
>CALFEW010000944.1 GCA_937958365.1 uncultured Chloroflexota bacterium
TGTCGTATTCCCTGATGGCACCATTTACGTGGAGCCGCCGGATTCAGCGGTAGCCGTTAAATTGGGTTTGGTTTTGGTGAGATAAGCGGCGCGATTTAACTGGTTGATGAACGGCCGTACACTTTTTCTTTGAAGTGTGCGGCTTTTTTTTATGGGTTTGGCTTAATCGAATTGGGCCGGGTTGGCTATGCCAGAGGGACGTGCTTCCAAAATTGCGTTGAAACGATAGCCAATGCCGCGTTCGGCAATAATGTAGCCGGGTTCGTTGGGATTCACTTCAATTTTGCGCCGCAAGCGATGGACGTGAACGTGCAGGCGATCTTCCTGGGCGTCTTGCAGAGGCCAGATGCGGTTGAGCAAAAACTCCGTGGTGACGATACGGCCGGCGTTGCGCACCAGGATATAGAGCAGCTTGGTTTCTGTGGGCGTCAGGGAGATGGTTTCGCCTTCAACCAGGGCTTCGCGGTTGGGGAAGTTGACCATGAGGCGCTCATCTATGCGGGTGGTGGAATCCAGGGTATAGGTGTAATCGCCCATGCGGCGCAGCACACGTTTGACGCGGGCGACGAGTTCGTTGGGGTTGAAGGGCTTGATGATGTAATCTTCGGCGTATTGTTCGATGCCCTGGATGATGGTGTCTTCGCTGTTGACGGCCGTTAACATGATAATAGGCATGTCGCTAAATTCACGCACGGCATGGCAAAACTCGAAGCCGCTCATGACCGGCATGTGCAAATCTACAATCGCCAGATGGGGGATGCCATGACGGTTGATGATTTTGAGAGCGTCTTTGCCGGAAACGGCCGTTGTTACCTGAAATCCCGCCTGCTCCAAGGTGTGCTGTACAATGCGCAGCGTAAACGTATTATCGTCTACGGCTAATATCCGCTGTGTTTCCAGATCGCCTTCGAGCATATTAACCCTCTCTTGTGGATTGCGAGAATGTAAGATTCGTGCCAAGTATACTTAAATCATAACACAAATTAAAGGGTTCAGCCGCATCCAAATAAATTCGGCCAAAATTCAATATCCTTTTGCCCATGTTCTTTGCTTGTGTTATAAATGGGACGGATTTCACAATCACTCATTTTTGCAAACGAATAGGAGAACCCTAGTGTCGCAAGATTGGCAATTTGTCGCTTTGTTTTTGATACTGTCACCTATTTTCCCGGCGGCGCCTGTCATTCTGAACCACCTGCTAGGTCCCAAGAAACCCAATCCTATCAAACAACAGACCTACGAATGCGGCATTGAAACCGTAGGTAGCTCTTGGGTGCAGTTTAAGGTTCAGTATTACATTTACGCCCTCGTGTTTGTCATTTTCGACGTTGAAGCCGTCTTCCTTTTCCCTATAGCTGCGGCCTACGGCCAGCTATCTCTGCTAGGTGTACTTGCGGCCGCTCTGTTTATCTTTTTGTTGACGGATGGCCTGGCATATGCCTGGAGCAGAGGCGCTCTGGAGTGGATTTAATAAAAAAATATATGCAGCTACTTAAAAGATAGAGTTTTACAAAACTCTATCTTTTTTACTGCATTTCCCCTGATAAGTTAGGCGCAACGCATTTTTGTCTTTAAAGAATTTTGACATTTTATAGTCCGTCTGCCAATCAGCGTACATGACTTGACGTTGGTTACTGGCTGAGCAGGGAGTATAACGTATGAGCTTTAATTTTCTTGAGTTTTTGAAGAGTCTGGTGAGCTTAACAATCTCAGACTATTTGCGAGAACTCTGGGGCGACCAGCCATGGGTCAACCTGGTGATGAATATATTGGGCGTCGTCATCATTTCGACGTTCTGCCTGCTCATTGTGATTTTCCTCATCTGGCTGGAACGCAAAGTGATTGCTCGTATTCAGCGACGTATTGGGCCTAACCGTGTGGGCGGCCGTTATGGCTTATTGCAAACGGTGGCCGATGTCATCAAGCTGCTAATTAAGGAAGACATAACGCCCACCGGGGCTGACCGCGTAGCTTATTTGCTGGCTCCGTTTCTCACTGTTATGGCGGCTTTGATGGTGTGGGCGGTGATGCCGTTTGCGCCAGGCGTCATCGGCGTTGATCTGAACATTGGTGTTTTCTTTTTCCTGGCTATTAGCTCTGTTTCCGTCGTTGCGCTGTTGTTGGCCGGTTGGGGTTCCAATAATAAGTACGCTTTGCTGGGCGCATTTCGCTCCGTTGCTCAGCTTGTGAGCTATGAAGTGCCCATGATTTTGGCGCTGCTGGTGCCGATTTTGCTGGCGCGCTCCATGTCCACAGTGGCGATTGTGGACGCGCAAACAATCCCGTATCTGCTGGTAGCGCCAATGGCCGCGCTCATCTTCTTCATTTCATCGCTGGCGGAAACCGGGCGCACGCCTTTTGACCTGCTGGAAGCGGAATCGGAAATTGTGGCCGGTTTTCATGTCGAATATGGCGGCATGAAATTTGGCATGTTTTTCCTGGCGGAATTTGTCAGCACGTTGTTCATGTCTGGCTTTTTTGCGACGATATTTCTGGGCGGTTACCGCTTCTTTGGTCTGGAGACGCTGGTCATCGGTGACGGTTGGGCGATTGGCAATTTGTTTGGCCTGATTATCTTTTTTGTGAAGATGTTTGCGGTTTATTTCGTTTACATCTGGATTCGTGGGACGCTGCCCCGTGTGCGTGTGGACCAGATTTTGAATTTTAACTGGAAGTTCCTGGTTCCGTTGTCGTTGGCGCTGGTGTTGGTAACGGCCGTTTTAGACAAACTGCTGCCCGCCACTTTCAACGATCTGGCTCGCGGCGGCGCTCATCTGATCGCTAACGTTGTGCTGGCGATGATCACCATTGAGATTTTACGCGCTTATGCGCGCCGCCAGCGCCAGATAGCCGAAGGCGGCGATGCTTCGTCAACAACAGCTAACAGTCACGACGACCATGGGCATCATGAACCGGCCCACGCTGCGGCGCATGAACCTGCGGCCGCTCATTAATGTGTGAAGCAAACCTATTCAGGGAGAAGTTCAACAGATGGTTGAGCAAGTCATTTTTATTTTGATCAGCGCCTTTACGTTGACCATGGCCGTTATTGTGGTGACAAAGCGTAATTTGTTTCACGCGGCCCTGGCGCTTATGGCTACCTTTTTAGGTGTGGCCGGCTTGTATGTGATGCTGGACGCCGGTTTCCTGGCGGCCGCCCAACTGCTGGTCTACATCGGCGCGATTTCCATCCTGGTGATTTTTGCCATCATGATGACGCGCCGCCTGATGCAGACGACGGAGCCGGCCTTTAATTCGCAGGCGGGGTTTGCGTTGGTAACGGCCGTTATCGGTTTTGGCATTCTCGTTTGGGCATTTTCCCAGTTCAGCAGATTATGGCCGCTGATTCCAGATGCTACGACTCCCCTGGCTTCCAAGACGGTTGTTCCCCCGGAGATCATTCAAAACTCGGTCATTGTGTTGGGGCGGTCGTTTGTAGAACCCACGCTGTACGAACTGCCTTTTGAAGTTGCTTCGGTTCTATTGTTGGCTGCTCTTGTCGGCGCGATTATCGTCGCCTGGCCCAAAGCGGAGGATAAGGCATGATTCCCTTATCTTGGTATCTGATTGTTGCTGCGCTTTTGTTTAGTATTGGCCTTTACGGGGTGATGGCCCGGCGTAATGCGGTTGCCATCTTGATGGCCGTCGAGTTGATGTTGAATGCGGTCAACATTAATCTCATCGCTTTTTGGCGCTATACGGCTCCGGATCAGGCCGTGGGTTTGGCCTGGGCTGTCTTTGTGCTGACTGTAGCCGCCGCCGAAGCGGCCGTTGGCCTGGCTTTGATCATCTCTGTCTATCGTCGTCGGGATTCTGTGATCGCGGAAGAGTTGGACACGTTGAAAAACTAAAGCTCTGGGAGCTGATGATGGCTTGTGGAGCTGCCCACTTGAGTAAGACCTTATGAGTGAAGAAACCCTTGCTTTATTGACCTGGCTTATTCCGGCCGGTCCCTTGTTGGCGTTTTTTGTGATTGTGTTATTTACCAATCGCAACCGCACGTTGAGTTGGGTATTGGCCTGGCTTGGGGTATTTTCGTCTTTGGCGCTGGGCTGGACAGTAGCTCTCAGTGTCGCGGCGACGGACCTCCATCATCTGGAAGAACATCCAGTTGTGGTTGCCAGCGCTGTGGATTGGCTGCCGGTTGGCGACTATTTCCAGGGGACCTGGCTGCGGATGGGGGTGGCGGTTGATCCGTTAACGGCCGTTATGCTCATCATGGTAACATTTGCCGTCACCATGATTTTTGTCTACAGTGTGGGCTACCATAATTGGGGCGCGCCGCTGGGCAAAATTCTGGGCGTGCCCAATCACCTGCAAGAAGAACCACTTTTGTCCCGTTTCTTTGCCTACATGAGCCTGTTCGCCGGGGCGATGCTCATGCTCGTCGTGGCTGATAACTTGCTGCTGCTCTTCGTGGGATGGGAAATCATGGGCTTTTGCTCTTACTCGCTCATCGGTTTCTGGCATGCCCGCGATTACCACCTGGGGCCGGATGACATCCCCCACATTTCGCCGCGCAGCGCGGCCGTCAAAGCGTTCCTCACCACCCGCGTCGCCGACGTGGTGATGCTGCTGGGCATTGTCTGGTTTTATCGCGCCTTTGACACATTAAATTTCAGCGAAGCCTTTTCAGCCCATAGTCTGGAAGAAGCCGTTGTGCGTGTTGGCGGACCTGCTTTAGGGGTGATGGCCTTGCTTCTGTTCACCGGCACGGTGGGCAAATCGGCGCAGTGGCCGCTGCACGTCTGGTTGCCCGACGCCATGGAAGGCCCCACGCCGGTTAGCGCCGTCATCCATG
>CALFEW010000945.1 GCA_937958365.1 uncultured Chloroflexota bacterium
TGACCCACCAGGCGTAATCGGTGGCCTGCATTTGCTCCCAGCGGTAGAGCGGATTGCCCCAGCGCTGCCCCGTCACGCTAAAATAATCCGGCGGTACCCCGGCGATAAACTGGGGCGAACCGTCCTCGTGCAAATAGAAGAGGTCAGGATTGGCCCACACGTCGGCGCTGTCGAAAGCGACAAAAATGGGGATGTCGCCGACGATGCGGATGCCGTGGTCGTTGGCGTACTGCTTCAGTTCCAACCACTGGGCAAAAAAGAGGAATTGCAGGAATTTGTGCAGGGCGATTTCATCCGCCAGTTGGCGCGACCAGGCGGCGATGGCTTCCGGTTCACGGTGGGCAATATCCGCCGGCCAGGTATTCCAGACGCCGCCGGCCTGCTCTTTGTGGAAGTTCTTGACGGCCATAAAGAGGGCAAAATCGTTCAGCCAAAAACCGTTGTCCGCGCAAAACTGATCAAACGCGGCGATCTGTTTTGGGGTTCCGTTTTGCTGGAAATGGGTAAACGCCTGCTGGCAAAGCACGTTTTTGTATTCGATGACCTCGCCATATTCTACGAGATGGGTAGGGAAGGGCGGGACGTTTTGTACGGCCGTTTCCGGCAAATAGCCATCGCGCACCAACCTGTCTGGACTAATCAGCAGCGGATTCCCGGCGAACGCCGAAAAACATTGGTATGGTGAATCGGCGTAACCGGTAGGTCCTAATGGCAGAACCTGCCACAAAGATTGTCGGCTTTCGACCAAAAAATCAACAAAACGATAGGCGCTGTCGCCAAAATCGCCGATGCCATAGCGGCCAGGAAAAGATGTGGGGTGTACCAGGACACCCGCTGCACGGGGAAAACGCATGTGAAGTCACCTCTTTTGGGTGGAATATGTCCATGTTCCGTAATCCGCGTTCCGACTACGGCTTACGGAAAACGGAATACGGCTTACGGAATACGGATTACGGCTAACGGTATCTAAACATTATCCACGCGGGCAATAGCCCACTCATATAATTTTTCATACCCACCGGCCGAACGTTCCCAGGAGAAATCGGCCGTCATGCCGTTGCGCTGGATTTCTTGCCAGTGGGGTTTGTTGACGTTGTAAACGTAAACGGCGCGCTGAATAGCGTGCCAGAACTCTTCTTCGCTGAAGTTATGGAAGACGAAGCCGGTGAGCGGTTCTTGCACGGTGTCGGCCAGGCCGCCGGTGGCCCGCACGATGGGCACGCTGCCATACCGCATGGCGATAAGCTGCCCCAGACCACAAGGCTCAAACAGCGAGGGCATCAGAAACATATCGCTGCCGGCGTAAATCAGTGGGGCTAAATCGGCTTCGTAGGCGAGAACGGCCGTCATCTTGCCGCGATGATAGCCAACCAGTTGGGCAAACATGTTTTCGTAGTGGCTGTCGCCTGTGCCTAACACCACAAACTGCGCCTCGCCGGAAAAACCGTTCATCAATAAATGCAAGACGTGGCCCATGATGTCCAGCCCCTTTTGCCAGGTGAGGCGCGAAACCATCGCTATCAGGGGCACATTGTCCACCTGTGGCAAACCCAGGCGGGCTTGCAAAGCGCGCCGGTTGAGCAGCCGGTTATCGGGCGCTTCGGCGCTGAAAGGGGCGGCCAATTTGGGATCGGTGGCCGGGTTCCATTCGTCGTAATCTATGCCGTTGAGGATGCCGTGCAAGTCGTAGGCGCGATGGCGCAGCAGGCCATCCAGTCCGGCGCCACCTTCTTTGGTCATGATTTCCAGCGCATACGTCGGGCTGACGGTGTTGACCATCGTGGCGTGGTAAATGCCGCGGGCAATCAGGTTGACTTCGCCAAACGCTTCTTCCGTCAGGGAATGGGTCAGGATGCCCAGGTAATCGAAGATGTGCCAGTTGGTATTGCCCTGGATGGCCAGATTGTGGATGGTAAAGACGGTGGGTGTGTTGGCAAAGAAGGGGTCGTTCGCCCCGGCGGTTGCCAGCCAGGCGATGGCCGGGGCGGTGTGCCAGTCGTGGCCGTGGACGACATCTGGTTTCCATTTGAGGGCGCGGGCCAGTTCTAAGGCGGCGCGGCTGTAAAAGGCGAAGCGATACGCATCGTCCCAGTAGCCGTAGATGTTGTCGCGTTTGAACAGGTTCCATTGGGCGATGAAGTAGATGGGCACGTCGCTGCCGGGCAGGCTGCCTTTAAAGACACCGCAGGGGATGACGCCGGAGCCGGTGGGAACGTTGAGCTGCATGGGCAGGGCGGTGATATTGGGGAAACGGCCGTCTTCGATACTCTTGTATGCGGGCATGACCACCCGCACGTCGTGGCCCAGGGCCTTCAGCGCTTTGGGCAGCGATCCACCTACGTCGCCCAGCCCGCCCGTCTTGGCGAAGGGCGCTACTTCCGCGCTCAGATAGAGGATTTTGCGTACATTTGCCATGAAGTCGCCTCGAATGAGTTGATAGTGGTTAGTTGATAGAGAAGATGCTACTGACTCCCACCTGTCAACTACCAACTATCAACTACGAACTGTCAACTACCACCTATTGTGCCTGATTTGCTCTGGTTATTCAAATTATGACGACGAAGCGGGCACGGCCGTTTGCGGGACCCAAAAGGCAAAAAGGAGAACGGCCGTCAAGGCCATCAGCGCGCCAAAGAAAAAGGGTGCGCCAGGACCAAAACCGGGCCACCGGCCCAATCCCTGCCACAGCAGCCCGGCGATCAGGCTGGCTGGCAGCGCCGCCAGACCCACGCTGGCATGGTACAGCCCATACGCCGTGCCGCGCTGTTCTTTGGCGACGATGTCGGCCACGTAAGCGCGAGCGGTTCCCTCCACTGCGCCATAATAGACGCCGTACAAAGCATAAAGCAGGACGATGTGCCACACGGCCGTTGCCAGTCCAAAACCCAAATACAGCACCCCATAAAACAACCAGCCGCCAATCATCACTTTCCGTCGCCCAATTCTATCGGACAAGGAACCGAGCGGTCCGGCCAGCAGCGTGTAAAGCAGGTTAAACATGAGCAGCATGCCCAGGATGCCTAAAATGCCTGCCCCGCGCTCTTGCGCCCGCAAAATCAGAAAGGCGTCGGCCGAATTGCCCAGGGTAAACAAGACCAACACCAGCAGGAAGCGCCGGAAGCGTTGATCAAACCCTTGCCAGGACAGGTGTGGCGCTTCTCGTTTGGGGTGGGAAACGGCCGTTTCCCGCGCCCACAACGCCAGCACCACCACTGCCAGCGAAGCTGGCACAATGCTTATCCAGACCGCCCGCTGAAATGTCTCCCGGCTTAATGACAGCGCGCCGGACTGACTGGCCCAGACCACGCCCATCGCCAGAAGCAAACCCACAACTGCCCCGGCCGTGTCTCCGGCGCGATGCAGCCCAAAGGCCAGCCCACGATGGCTCTCGTCAATGCTGTCGGCGATGAGCGCGTCACGCGGGGCTGTGCGTACACCTTTGCCCACTCGTTCGGTAATGCGCACGCCAAAGACGCCCCACCAGGTGGTAACAATCAACAAAAAGGGCTTGGCCAGAGCCGAAATGGCATAACCGGCAACCGCCAGACGTTTGCGTTCGCCAACCCGGTCGGAAAACCAGCCGGAGATAATTTTCAGTAAGCTGGCCGTGCTTTCTGCAATTCCTTCGATAAGACCGATGCCGACCATGCGTACCCCCAGCACATTCGCCAGGAAGAGGGGCAGCAAATTGAAGATCATCTCGCTGGAAATGTCGGTTAAAAAACTGGTGAGGGTGACAACCCAGACGTTTCGGGGCAGTTGGCGGATGGTTTGATTTGTTGTAGACATGGGCGATTTCCTTTGGCAGACGTTTGTCTGTCGGGTCATTGTACTGCTTTTCAGGGGCTTGCGTAGGACCGAATTTATTATTTTCGCCGCATTCTCTTATTGCATAGATTTTAGATTCCCGTTAAGATTTTAGGACAATGCGTAAAAAGTTGTTTCGCCAACGGCCGTTACTCACGATTCCGCAAATTCTCATCCTCCTGGCAGTGATTGCTGCTCTGTTTATTGGTTTGGACCTCAAACGTCGGGCGCAAGCCGGGCGGCTGGTCGGGGTGGGTGAAGAATCCCTGAAGCAAGAAATCAGCCTGGAAGCGACGCGCCAGGTGGAATTGCAGGCCACGCTGGTTTACGTGCAAAGCGAAGACTATGTGGCGGCGTATGCGCGAGACGAAGGCGGGTACATCCTGCCCGGCGAAAAGCGAATCGTTCCTATGGTTGCCGAGGCGACGCCTGGGCCACCGCCGCAAGCCACCGCCACACCGGATCCGGCGTCCAACGCCCGACCCTGGCAAGCCTGGTGGCAACTGCTATCTGACGAACCTCAACCATCACGCCCCTGAAACGGGCAGCATTGACAATTGCCCGTCATCGCAGCAGCATCCAAAATTGATTCCCGGCCAGACCATAAATTTTTGGCCCATCAATTTCATACTATCTGGTTGTCGTACTAAAACTGAAGATGATTTCCGACTTGCTCACCTTTTATGCCCTGTCTTTTCTGATGGTGGCTGGTAGTTTGTTTGTTTTGTGGCAGCGCCGGGAAGCCAGACACGATCACCTTAGAAAGGCGCTGGTAGGTTTGCTTATCATCAGCCTGGTGGGTGGGGTGGTGGCTTATGCGCAGCCGCCTCACGCTGCCATGTATCTGTTGCTTCTCCAGCTTATTGCTTGGGGCGTGTTTTTGTGGGGGCTGGAAATCGCCTGGCGGTTTTGGGGGCTGATTCTCCTGGTGTTAGGAATTTTAGGCTTTTGGCCCGCGCTTCCGGGTTGGGAGATTTTGTCATGGGGTTTGTTAACGGCCGTGCCCCTGTCCACGTTTGTCACGCTGCGCCAGACCACACCCACCGCCATCCCCATTTTTGCGCCCACCAAAGCCGCGCCTTACCAGCAGCCAGCCTATGTCAGCGGCAGCGTGTCGCCGCAGACGCTG
>CALFEW010000946.1 GCA_937958365.1 uncultured Chloroflexota bacterium
GGCGGCGCAGCCACCGATCCGGCCGCTCTCTCGGACAACTTTCGCGCCGCATATGAGGCCGTCACCCCCTTCGACGAAACACCCGGCCCATACGCCGGCCCGGCCTACGATGCCTTCCAACATCTCTGGTCGGCATTAGCAGAGGCTAAAGAAAGACGGGGAACGCTCGACCGAACGGCCGTGTCTGAGGCATTATCGGGGCGACAATAAATTGTGACTTGTGACGTTTGACCTATGACAACTCAGCAAATCATTCGACGACTTTTTGGCATTATACTCATCGCCATTGGCCTCAGCGGGATGGTGATTGGCGTGATTGGCGCGCGCGTCGGGCGCAGTACCCTGGATACCCTGGCGCTCAGCGCCGAAGGTGGGCTGACGCTGGCGGTGGACAGCCTGGACACGGTCGGCGAATCGCTGGTCTTAGCCCGGCAAACCATCGCCGACGTGAATACCAGTCTGCAAACCGTGCAAACCACCTCGGCGCATGTAGCCGATTCCCTGGAAGATTCCCAGCCGCTGCTGGCCGACGTCGCCACCATCACCGGGCAAGATTTGCCGCGCAGCGTAGAAACCATCCAGGCGGCCATCCCCAACGCGGCGCAGGCGGCCGCGGCCATAGATTCCACCCTGACCACCTTGAATCGTTTCCGAATAGACACGTCCATCGCCGGGTTTCCTATCCAGTTTGATCTGGGTATAGATTACGCGCCGGACGTCCCTTTTGATGTGGCCGTCTTAGAGATTGGCAGCAGTCTGGACGAGATGCCCGCCCGCTTACGCAGCCTGGAAACGACGCTGCAAGACACGGCCGTTAACCTGGAAACCATCACCAACGACATGCGCACCCTCTCCACCGACCTGGAAGGCATTAACGGCCGTCTCCTGGCCTTCGATCCGCTCATCACCGAATACATCCGCATTGTCACCACCACCAACAACAGCTTGCGTCAGGTGCGTGATCAGCTTGACCAGCAGGTTGAAAGCGCTAAATTGATTATCACGGCCGGGATGGTGTGGCTGTTTGTTTCCCAGGCCGTGCCGCTTTACCTGGGCTTTGAACTGCTCAGCGGTGGGCGCATGGTGCGGGACCGCAAAGAGGCAGCGCATGAGAGTTAACGGCCGTTTCCGCCAATCCACCGCCCGATGGCTTTTGCTCCTCAGTCTGCTCTTTCTGGCCGCCTGCGCCCAGGAACAAGAGGCGCCGGAACCGATTGTTTTTGCGCCAACGGCCACCCTGCCACCCACGCCAACCCTGGCCAGCGGGGCAGCGGCCTCCCTGTTGGCGCCCACGCCACAAGTGACGCCCCAGACCGGGAATGCCGCCGGGAGTGTGGGGGAAACGGCCGTATCTGCCACCACCGCCGCCGCTACCCCATCCGGCCCGGCCACGCCCACACCGCCGCCCGCCGCACGCTTGCAGCTTGGCGAAGACGCCCTGCAAGTCGCCGATTATGCCGCCGCCGCCGAGCAATTTGCCGCCAGTCTGGCGCAATCGGACAGGCTTACCCCGGCGCAGCGGCATGAAGCGCAGTACAACCTGGCCGTCGCCCACTTGCAGGCAGGGCGCTTTGCCGAAGCCGCCGCCGCTTTTGAGCAGCTTCTGGCGGATACCACCGCCCTTGCCCCGGAAGCGGCCCATTTTTTGTTGGGCCGGGCTTATGAAGCGCAGGGCGAGTACGCGCAGGCGGTGGCGGCGTATCAGACATACCTGGGGGCCAATCCCGACATGGCTGCTTACGTGGGGCCGATCATCGCCAATAATTTCCTGGCGTTGGGCGACCGTCCGGCGGCGGTGGCGGCGTATGGAACGGCCGTGCAAGGCCCCGCCCACCGCCTCACCGAAGTCGCCAACCGCCTGAAACTGGCCGAATTTTACCTGGCCGACGCCAATTACGCGGCGGCCATCGAGCAATACGACGCCGTGCGCAATGTGGCCCAAACCGAAGCCACCAAAGGGCAAATGACCTATCTGGCCGGCAGCGCCGAAATCCTGGCCGGTAACACCGAGGCCGGTTATCAGCGCTATCTCACCGGCGTCAGCGACTATCCTGGCGCATATGAAAGCTATCAAGGACTCGTCGTTTTGGTGAATGATGGCGTGCCGGTGGACAATTTCCAGCGCGGCCTGGTGAACCTGAACGCGCAATCCTACCAACCGGCCGTCACCGCCTTCACCACCTATCAGGCCGAAAACCCGGGCAGCTACCGCGCCGATTCTCACCTCTACCTGGCCTGGGCTTACGAAGGATTGGGCGACTTGCCGTCGGCGCTGGCCGAACTGGAAAAATTCGCGGCCACCGATGGCCCCCAGGCGACCATTGAGCGGGCCAAGATGCTGGCGCGCGCTGGCGACGGTGTGGGCGCGCTGGCGGCTTACCGGTTGTATCTGGAGCAATATCCGGCCGGGGCAGATGCGCCGTTAGCGGCCTGGGAAGCGGCGTCATTGCTGCGGCGTGCGGGCGAGACGGCAGCGGCGATTGACGCCTATGTGGCGCTGGCGCAGACATACCCGGCCCATGCCGATGCGCCGGAAGCGTTGTATGAGGCCGGCTGGCTGGCGTATGGCTTGGGCGATGGGGAAACGGCCGTTTCCCTCTGGCAGCAGTCGGCGGACACATATCCTTTTTCGGAGTTTGGCAACGAGAGTTTGTTGTGGTTAATTCGGGCTTTGCCGGAATTGATGGCCGCGGAGGAAAGTG
>CALFEW010000947.1 GCA_937958365.1 uncultured Chloroflexota bacterium
CGCACCGGCTTCCAATCCTACTTCGTCAGCTTTGGCGATGGGGCGCGGCTGGAATTGATGCAGATGGATGGCATCGGCGCGAATCCGAACACGGCCGTTCACCAACACCTCGGCTACATCCATCTGGCGATGAGCGTAGGCGGGGAAGCCTCTGTAAACGCTCTCACCGAACAACTCCGTCACGACGGCTACACCATCCTCGGTGAACCGCGCCGCACCGGCGACGGCTATTACGAAAGCGTCATCCTCGATCCCGACGGCAACCGCATCGAAATCACCGCCGACAATTCATTCACAATTGACCATTAACGATTGACAATTGACAATTAGAAAGGTTTTTATGCTCGCCAAACGCATCATCCCCTGTTTAGACGTAAAAGACGGCCGTGTCGTCAAAGGCATCAACTTTGTGCAACTGCGCGACGCCGGCGACCCGGTGGAGCAGGCCAAAGTCTACGACCAGGCCGGAGCCGACGAACTCGTGTTTCTGGACATCACCGCCACCCACGAAGCCCGCGACACCGTGATTGAGATGGCGAAGGCGGTCGCCGAACAGGTCTTCATCCCCTTCACTGTCGGCGGCGGCATCCGCACCGTAGACGACATGCGCGCCCTGCTGCGCGCCGGCGCCGACAAAATCAGCATCAACTCCGCCGCCGTGCGCCACCCCGAACTCATCACCCAGGGCGCACAAGCCTTCGGCAGCCAGGCCATCGTCGTCGCCATAGACGCCCGCCGAATCAGTGACCAGTATTCAGTGACCAGTGAACAGTCCGGCGACAATCCGCAATCCGCAATCCGAAATCCGAAATGGGAAGTTTTCGTCTCCGGCGGCCGCACCCCCACCGGGCTGGACGCCATCGAATGGGCGCAAGAAGTGGAACGGCGCGGCGCGGGCGAAATTTTGCTCACCAGCATGGATGGCGACGGCACGCAGGCGGGCTACGATTTGGAACTGACGCGGGCGATTGCTACGGCCGTTAACATCCCGGTCATCGCTTCCGGCGGCGCGGGCACGCTGGAACATTTCGCCCAGGCCCTCACCGAGGGCGGCGCGGATGCGGCGCTGGCCGCCTCGCTGTTCCACTACAAACAGCTCACCATCACCGAAGTCAAAGAATATCTGTCCCAACAAGGCATCCCGGTACGCCAATGACCTCCGAAATCCGAAATCCGAAATCCGAAATCAAATTTGATGAAAAGGGGTTGGTTACGGCCGTTATCCAAGACGCCACCACCCATCAAGTCCTCATGGTCGCCTGGATGAACGCCGAGAGCCTGCGCCTGACGCAGGAAACCGGCGAAACCCACTTCTGGAGCCGCAGCCGCCAGGAACTGTGGCACAAAGGGGCCACCTCCGGCGCCGTCCAGCGCGTCCGCGAAATCTGGCTGGACTGCGACGGCGACACCCTGCTCATCCTGGTAGACCCGGCCGGACCCGCCTGCCACACCGGCGCGGTCAGCTGCTTTTTTAGGAAGATTGATGATTGAAGATTGGTCCAATCTCAAAGATTGGACCAATCTTGGGCAAGTAACGCGAAGGACGAAACCATGACTGACTTCATAGATGATTTATACGCCACCATCCAGGACCGCAAAACCAACCCAAAGGCAGGCTCATACACCAACAGCCTGTTCGACGCCGGTGAGGATGAAATTGTGAAAAAAGTGGGCGAAGAGGCGGTGGAAATCATTCTCGCCGTCAAGGGCCAGGGCAAAACGCGCATCGTTGAGGAAACGGCCGATCTCGTCTACCACCTGCTCGTCATGCTGGCCGCTCAGGAACTTACCTGGGATGACGTGCGCACCGAACTGGCAAAACGCCACCGGTAGAGAAGAATGGGACGCGGATTTTTTATAACTCTTATCCGCGAAAATCCGTCAAATCCGCGTCAATCCGCGTCCCATCTCCCCTAAACATGCGACGAATTGTTGATTTAACCGCAGGCACGGCGATGGTCGTCACCGATTTACACGGTGATGGCGAAGCCTATGCGCGTTACCGCGACTGCTTTCTGGACTTGCAAGCCCACGGCCGTGCCGACACCCTCATCCTAGCCGGCGACCTGCTGCACCGCACGCCGCCCCATCCCGACGATTCCCTGGCGATGATTCTGGACGTGCTGCGCCTGAAACGCGAATTGGGCGACCGGTTTATCTACCTGATGGGCAATCACGAATTCCCCCATCGTTACACCATCACTTTGCAGCGTGGCGACGATCTGTTTACGCCGCGCTTTGAATGGGCGATGGGCGAGCATCGCGCGGCGATCATGGCACTGCTGGACAGCCTGCCTTTTTACGTGCGCACACCGGGCGGCGTGACCATCGCCCACGCCGGAGCCGCGCCAGGACTCGACGAAGCGGGCGCGGCGGCGAGTTTGTTTGATTTGTCGCATGAGGAGATATTGGCGGAAACGGCCGTTTCCCTCCCCCCAGACTTCCGCCCCGCCCTACGCAAACTCCTCGGCCGCCGGGCCGGCCGCAGCTACGACCGCCTGGTCCACGACGATTTCGCCGTCACCGGTCCCGAAGACCCCCGCTACGACGATTACCTGATTGGCATTACGGCCGTAACCGGACACCCAGACTTAGACTTGCTGTG
>CALFEW010000948.1 GCA_937958365.1 uncultured Chloroflexota bacterium
CGCCCGCCTGGAAAACGAAATTTTGCCCACCAACCGCGCTTTTTTTGGCATGGAGTGGCAGCCCGGCGTGGATAGCGACAATCGCCTGAACATCTTGCACCTGAAGGACATCGGCGAAAGCGGCGTGGCTTATTTCTGGTCGGGCGATGAACATGTAACGGCCGTAAATCCCTACTCCAACCAGCGCGAACTGCTTTACGTCAGCCTGAAAGACGCCCGGCTGGGCAGCGACGCCTACTTCAACGCCATCGCCCACGAATTCCAACACCTCATCCAATGGCGCATGGATCCCAACGAAGACGGCTGGCTGAATGAAGGCATGGCCGAACTGGCCGCCCACGTCAACGGCTTCACCGTAGACCGCGCCGAAGATTTCATCTACAAAACCGATACCCAACTGACCACGCTTAGCCATGATCCGGAGGCGATTGGCGCCCATTACGCCCATGCATTTTATTTTGCCGCCTATTTTCTGGATCGCTTTGGCGAGGAGGCGACGCGGGCGTTGGTGCAGCAGGCAGAAAGTGGACCGGCAGGGATTACGGCCGTTCTGCAAACGCTAAACACCGGCCTCACCTTCGACGATCTCTTCGCCGATTGGGCCATCGCCAACGTGCTGCACAGCCTGGGCCGCGGCGAAGGCGTGTACCAGTACCAATCCGTCACCTTTGGCGCGATGAACCCGCAGATGTTTGGCGAAATGCCGGTGGTACAAACACACAGCGACACCGTGCATCAATACGGTACAGATGTCTTCAACATCAGCAGCCCAGACCCGGTGACGGTGGTGTTCACCGGCACGCAGCAGGTGAAGTTGGTAGACACTGCGCCCCACAGCGGCGACTATTTTTACGCCAGCCTGCCCGCCGACGAATCGGAGATGACGTTGACCCGCGCCTTTGACCTGACCGGGTTGGACCAGGCCACACTGACATTCTGGACCTGGTACGACATTGAAGCCGGTTGGGATTATGCTTACGTGGCGGCATCGGTGGATAACGGCCGTACCTGGCAGCTTCTCACCACCAACACCACCACCCTGGACAATCCGCAGGGCAACAGCTTCGGCCCAGGGTATACCGGCGTCAGCGGCGGCGGCCAGGTTCCCGTCTGGCAGCAAGAAACGGCCGACCTGACCCCCTTCGCCGGGCAAGAAATCTTACTGCGCTTCCACACCGTCACCGATGGCGCCCTCACCGGCCAGGGCTTCCTGGTGGACGACATCGCCATCCCGGAACTGGATTACCTGGACGACGCCGAGCAGCCCGGCCAATGGACAGAAGCAGGCATCTTGCGCACCACCAACACCTTGCCGCAATCTTTCATCGTCCAGCGCATTTTGGTCGGCTTTGAGGGCGTGCAAATCGAACGCTTATCGCTTGATGAGAATCAGCGCGGCGAGTGGCTGTTTCCTATGGACAGAAACCACAGCGAAGCTATCCTTATCGTGTCGGGCAATACGCCCGTCACCCGGCAAATTGCACCCTACGAATTTGCCATCCACCCGGAAGAGTAGTTATTAGCTGTTGGCTATTGGCTACTGACAATTGACAATTATTCCAAGTTCATGCAACCAA
>CALFEW010000949.1 GCA_937958365.1 uncultured Chloroflexota bacterium
GTTGCCCATCGTCGCCATCGCCGCCGGGGACGGGCCGATGAAGCTCAGCCCGGCGTCGGCGACGGCCTGGGCAAAGGCCGCATTTTCGGCCAGGAAGCCAAAGCCGGGGTGAATGGCGTCGGCCTGGGCGCATTGGGCGGCGGCGATGATTTTGTCCATCGCCAGGTAAGATTCGCCTACCGGGGCCGCGCCGATGTGGCTGGCCTCGTCGGCCAGCCGGACGTGACGCGCCCCCTCATCGGCGTCGGAATAGACGGCGATGGTGCGAATACCCAACTGGCGGCACGTGCGGATAATGCGGCAGGCGATTTCGCCGCGATTGGCGATGAGAATGGATGTGATCATGGCTCCCTCACAAAAATTTAACGCAAAGACGCAGAGGCACAGAGAAAGAATACTCCATCAAAACCCTGTGTTGGCAGCAAGACGCTGTTCGATTTCCTGAATCAACGCCGGAATGTTGGGCTGGGTGAAACTCATATCGGGGGCAGGAATACGATTATGTTTTATATCGGGCGGCACGTGCTTATGATGCGGATGGGTGCTTTGCAGTGATGGTTCATCGGGATGCGGCTGTGAATCGTACCAATAAAGTTTTTCATGGCCCTGCCACACTTCGTATCCATACCAATCAATCACTGCTGGAAGCCGGCGATATAGAAGTCGTTCACGGATAACAAGGCGCAGATCAGCATCAAAGAAGATTTCTCCGGCAACACGAGCCAATGACATTCCCCGCCGCACAAAGGTAATGGTTGACTTTGTGATCGAGGGAAAACTGTCTGGTAGCGAATAGATGAAAAGCTCGTAATCTTCGGCCGTGCGCAGTGGATTGTTCATGCAGCGACTCGGATGAGGCCAGCCAGACTGGCCGATTGCTTCTGAACCTGTTGAATTTCATTGCGATACTCTGCCTGACGAGATAACCAGGTTCGGTATACACTGCTCCATTCACCAAAATCCAATACCCAACCATCATCTTCCGGTTCTTCACCGTTTATGTAGGCCGCATAAAAGATTTCGGAGCGAATGCCGTATTTGCGCTCGAAATCTAGCAATTCCTCTTCGAGGGTATGAATATCCAACAAGATGCCCTGTAAATTCATGACAATCCCCTTTTACGGTAACTACCAAACTGTTGGTTGATTTGATGGTTGGTTTGTTAATCAACCATCAAACCCTCTTTTCTGGGCTACGCCGGGGCGATGAACGAGTAGCCCACGGGCACGTCGTTGCGGGTGAAGGTGCCGGTGAGCCAGATGCGGCGGATGGTGAGCAGGGGGGAGATGGCGGCGTGTTCGTTGTTGGACAACGGCCGTTCCGAATAATACCCCGCAAAAAACGCCTCCGTCAGATTTTCTGAGGTGTTGATCAGGTCGGTATTTTGCAGAAAAGCAGCGATGTCATAGGCGCGCCAGCCCGGCCCGCACAGGTCGAAATTGAAAAAGGTCGGCGACATGTCATCGGTGAAAAAAGTGTTGGTGCTGTGGAAATCACCGCCAATTGGCCCCCAACCGTCGGGGGTGTGTTCGGGATTGTTGATGATGTCCAGGATTTCCTGCCGCGCTTCTTCGGCGGAGGTGATGAGCAAATCCAGGTCGTCGGCGAACTCCCGATTGTTGTCCCAGGCGCGTTTGATGCGGGCGATGGGCCGGTCTACCAGGAAGTCCAGGTCCATTTTTTGCCGTTCGTAGGGCGCCTGGTAGCGATTGGAGACCAGGTGGATCTTCGCCATCTGTGCGCCTAAGGTGAAAAGCTGTTCTTCATTGTCCATTTCCATCGGCGCGCCGGGGGCAAAACTGAAGAGAGCGTAATAGCGCTGGCCTTCAGGGGCGTTGAGGCTGCCCAGGAAACGGCCGTCTCGCCGCGGCATCGGGTAAGACACTGGCAGTCCTTCTTCTTTCAAGAAGTTCAGCCAGTCCAGTTCATATTCATAATCCGATTCCTGACGACGCAGGTGGTCGCCTAACTGGTAGACACGGACAACGTATTTACGGTCGCCGACCGTCACTTTGTAATGATCGTTGTCCTGGGTACGCAGCATTTTGCTGAACAGTTTACAGGCGGCCACGCCGCCTAAATCGTATTCCTGGTTGATGAGTTCGGCCAGGGCCGGCCCGGCGACAAATGAACGAACGACGCGAATGTGTGACACGATTTCCTCCGGTAAAGAGGAGATTGGAGATTACCTTCAGTCTCCAATCTCTAATCTCTAATCTCCAATTCTT
>CALFEW010000950.1 GCA_937958365.1 uncultured Chloroflexota bacterium
ATATTGTCAAAGATTACGCAGATTGCGCAGATTTTTATCTTCAATCTGTGAAATCTGTGTAATCCTTGATAACCCTTTTAGTGCTGGCTTGCTCAGGTTAGGAAATAGGACGCGGATTTTCACGGATGCGGCGGATAAACGCGGATTTTTTACCAGTTTAACCGCGAAAATCCGCTTTATCCGCGTACCATTCGTAAATCTGCAAGCATAGTGATCAACCGCTCAGGAACAGGCGATCAAAAAAGGGCACGACGAATCACGTCATGCCCTTTTGCGGCTCACCGATGACAGAAACTCAGGCCGGCAAAAGCTCAAAGGAAAAATCATGTTGGACAAGCAGTTCGATCTTGTGCCACTGTTTCGCATCTTTAGACCGGGGAATCACAAAACCTACACCCATGTTGTGCATGGGCTGTGAACATTTGGGGCATCGTACGGATTGTGAACCATCAACTGCATGATACGGCATGGATACGTCTTGCCTGAAAGCTAACCGGCACTGGCAGCAAGCGAAGTTCGCTTTATTGGGACTAAATCTATCTTCAAACATCATCGCCAGCACCTCCATAAGAATTTTGATACGGTTATCATACGTTAACCTGCCTGTGTAAAAAAGAAATCAGGCATTGTATTTACTGCCTGCTCATGTTATGAGTCTTGTTGTATAGTGTAAACGGATTGGTTCACGGCCGTCTATTCGCAAATAACCCATAAATCGAAGAATCAGGCTGCACAAAACACACGAATACGGCCGTATTCACCTCGCCGCGTCTACCCGCTTTGCGTACAATATCGCAGACCCCACATCGGGGCGCGGCACAATTTAGAAGCACGAGCGGCGGGCCGGTTGATTTGACGCCACCGTCCGCGCTCCCCACGCAAATTGGAGGGAATCGCCATGAGTACAAGTCAGAACCCACAAGATGTTGTCATTGTTGGCGCGGCGCGCACGCCTACCGGCCGTTTTATGGGCGGCCTTAGCGGCCTGACGGCCACCGATTTGGGCGCGACGGCCGTTGCCGCGGCCATCGAGCGTTCCGGCGTTGATCCCGCCACCGTGTACGAAGTGATCATGGGGCACGTTGTCCAGGCAGGCGCCGGGCAGGCTCCGGCGCGGCAGGCGGCTTTGGGCGGCGGGCTGCCGAATACGGTGGGGGCAACGGCCGTTAACAAGGTGTGCGGTTCCGGCCTCAAAGCGGTCATGATGGCCGCCAACGGCATCATCGCCGGTGAAGCCGATGTGTTTGTGGCCGGTGGCATGGAAAGTATGTCCAACGCGCCCTATCTGCTGCCCAAAGCGCGCGCCGGGCTGCGCTACGGCGACGCTCAACTGCAAGACGCCGTTTTGCACGACGGTCTCTGGTGCGCGTTTCAGGATTGGCCGATGGGCAACGCCGCCGAATTTATCGCCGAACAATTTGCCGTAACCCGTCAGGCAATGGATGAATTTTCTCTGTGCAGTCATGAAAAAGCGGCCGAGGCGACGATTAACGGCCGTTTCCTGGAAGAAATCACCCCCGTCGAAATCAAAACCCGCAAAACCACCACCCGCATAGACACCGATGAACCCATTCGCGCCAGTTTTAGCGACAGCGGCTATACCTTAGAAACCAGCCGGGAACAATTAGGCAAACTGCCGCCCGCTTTTGCCAAAGATGGGGCCATCACTGCCGGTAACGCCCCCGGCCTCAACGACGGCGCGGCCGCTCTGGTCCTTACCAGCCGCGCCGAAGCCGAGCGGCAAGGGCTGACGCCTTTGGCGCGCATTGTGGGTTATACCCTGGCGGCCGTGGAACCGAAATGGTTGTTTGCCGCCCCGGCCCGCGCCATGCCCAAATTATTAGATCGCCTGGGCTGGAAGTTGGCCGACGTGGACCTGATCGAGCTAAATGAAGCATTTGCCGCGCAAGCGCTGGCCAACGGCGCAGAAATGGCGCAGAAAGGTTACGATTGGAACTGGGGCAAGGTCAACGTCAACGGCGGCGCCATCGCTCTGGGGCATCCCATTGGGGCCAGTGGGGCGCGCGTGCTGGTGACGCTGCTTTACGCGCTGCAAAATCGCGGGTTGCAACGGGGCATTGCCTCGTTGTGCCTGGGCGGCGGGGAAGCGGTGGCGCTGGCCGTGGAAATTGAATAGAGGCGCTGCTGTCAGCGCCTCTATCGGCTCCTACCAGAGGTGTGGGTGGGGCGCAGAATGGTAGTGGGTTACTGCGTCGCCAGGGGAACGGCCGTCATCGTTTGGTGGTGTGGGGTGGCTCCATTCATTTGAGCCGGCGAGACCCATGCCGCCGACACGGCTTTGTCTACAAAATAGCTGTAACAGGCTTCATCCACCAACGCCGGTGTCAGACGCGCCGGGATGTTCTCATAATCGCAGAGGGCTATCACAATTCTCACGATGTCGCGGGGATGCACCGACTGCATCACCCGGTCGGCGTCGCGGTACCACTTTTGCAGCAGGTGGACGAAGGAACGTTTGTCGAAGGGGATTTTGTAATGGTTGCAAACCGCCAGGAAAATTTGATAGAACAATTTTTCGTCCGGGCTGCCTACCAGGACTTTCATCTGAATGCGGCGCAAGAAGGCGTCGTCTACCAGGTCGTTGGGGTCCAGGTTGGTGGAAAAGACGATGAGCTGTTGGAAAGGCACTTCCACGGACTGCCCAGATTGCAGGCGTAGGAAATCAATGCTGCTTTCCAGGGGCACAATCCAGCGGTTGAGGAGTTCTTGCGGGCGCATTTGTTGGCGGCCAAAGTCGTCTATGAGGAACATGCCGCCGTTGGCTTTCATTTGCAGCGGCGCTTCGTACACTTTGGCGATGGGTTCAAAGCGCAGGTCCAGGGCATCCATCGTCAATTCGCCGCCGACCATGACAGACGGCCGTTGAAACAAACGCCACCGCTTATCCACCTTCACTTTCTCTGCGCCACCTTGCCCATACGGGTCCAAATGGAAGCCAATCTCCTCGTCGGTCAGGGGAATGTGGACCAACGGGTCAAAAATGCGAATGATTTGTCCGCCGACAGACACCGCGTCCGGCAGCCAGATAGGATCGTCTTTGGCCAGCAGTTTGGCAATGGCTTCGGCAATGGTCGTTTTGCCGTTGCCGGGTGGGCCATACAAAAACAGCGACGAGCCAGAATTAACGGCCGGCCCAATTCGCCGATGAAAGTTATCCGGCAAAATCAGATTGCTTAATGCCTGCTGCACCTGGCTGGGCGAAAGCCGCCGGTTGCCACGAGTTTGGCTCAGAATGGCCTGGGAATAATCGTCCAGCGACACTGGCACGCGCCCGACGTACTGGCTGCGTTCAAATGCATCTCGCGCCCGTTTCGTGCCTGCGTCCGTTGGGCTGTAGGTGAAGCTTAAGCTGCCAATGGAACCGGCTTTGGTAATTTCTACCAGATGCTCCTGCTTCATACGACTCATCAGATCATCAATGACGCTGGCATGGATGCCCAAAACTGCGGATACGCGGGCGACGCTGGCCTCTCCTTCGTTAAACAGCAGGCGAAAGATAATGTCTTGGACCAATCCGATGGGCACGCCCAGCCCATCCACTTTCATTACCGGCGCTAAAATCTTCTCTAGATTCGAAGAATTCATACGATTTCCACCTGCGGTAGACACAACCGCTTCTTTATCTTTTCATTGCTTCTATACTCTGCCTCTTTTAGTATAGGTAGAGAGCCGTAAAGCGAACATAGGAAATAAGGTTGGGGGTGTTTTGACGCTGACAGGTGGCTGCCATATAATGCCCGATATTTTGGCGCAAAAAGACAACGATCAGGTTGGCTGATTTGATAGTGGTGTGTTGGTTTGTGAACCAATCAGCGGACTTTCCCAAGCGCTTCAGCAGTTACGCAAAAAGTTGAAATTGAACTCATGAATGATCAAGAAAACAAGTCTCTGCCTTCCACGCTGTACACGGAAGAATATTTTCTAACAGCCTGTGAAGGGTATGATGTGTTTATCGAATCTGAGGGTGTGCAGCTTTCACGCCGCCTGAGAGATTCATTTGCGGTGGCCGAGGTAACGGCCGGTATGCGCATTCTCGACGTAGGTTGTGGACGGGGAGAAATCATTCGCCATTGCATGGAGATGGGCATTGAAGCGTATGGCATTGACTACGCTGAAGCGGCCATGACCATGACCCAAGAGGTGATTACGGCCGAGCGGGCGAAAATGGCGGCTGAGGGCAACGATCCCGCCGCTGTTAAAGCCGGCGTTTGTCGTTCCGACGCTAAATATTTGCCGTTTCCCACGGGTTATTTTGACCGGGTGCTGATGTTTGACGTGGTAGAGCATTTGTATCCCTGGGAATTGCACGAAGCGATGGTGGAAGTGCGCCGGGTGCTAAAGGCAGACGGCCGTTTCATTATCCACACCGCCCCCAACCGCTGGTATGACCAATATGCCTACCCCTGGGTGCGCCGTGTGCGCACCTTACTGGGCGAAGGACAAAAATATCCGAAAGACCCGCGGGCGATTACGGCCGTTAACCTGGACGTTCATGTCAACGAGCAAGACATGCGCAGCATGAAAAAAGCGCTCAACGCCGCCGGTTTCACCGCCAAAGTCTGGCTGGACTCCCCGCCGCAAAATCGCCAGGAAAACCCCCTCATGGCCGGTCTCCGCCGCCTGGCCTTCGACGTGCCGCCCTTCCGCTGGTTCTTTGAACGCGAAGTCTTCGCGGTAGGGGAGAAGGATAGTTGATCGTTGTTAGCTGTTAGTGGATAGCCTCCCACTAACAACTAACAACGATCAACTCCCAACTACTGTGAAACGTTTCCTGCTGCTCCTCGCGGTCGTCCTCTTGCTGGCTTTTGCGCTGCGCGTCTACCAGCTTACGGCCGTTCCCCCCGGCCTCACCCACGACGAAGCCAATCACGGCCGTGAAGCCCTGGGCGTGTTGGATGGCGTCTATCTCTTCTACTTTCCCCTCAACTACGGCAGCGAACCACTTTACAGCTATACCGTCGCCCTCAGCATGGCCTTGTTTGGCGAAGGACTGCTGGCGCTGCGTCTGGTCAACGTCTTTTTTGGCGTGGCGGCCATCGCTGTGACTGCCTTGTGGGCCATGCGCGCTTTTGACCGGCCCACGGCGTTGTTGGCAGCGGCGCTGACGGCCGTTTCCTTCTGGCCGTTGGCTACCAGTCGTCAGGCGTTACGCGCCGGGATGCTGCCTTTTTTTATGGCGACGGCCGTCTGGTTCTTCTGGCAAATTGTCACCGCGCCACCGGAAAACGCCCGCAAACGCTGGCTGGCGGCCGCTGGATTTGGCCTATCGGTGGCCTTTACCCTGCACATTTACCTGGCCGCCCGCGTGGTCTGGCTCATGTTCCCGGTTTTTTTGCTTTACCTGGCCCTGACACAACGGCCGGCCTTTCGCCGCGCCTGGAAACCCACGCTGGCCGGTCTGATTCTGGCCGGACTGCTGGTCACGCCCATGTTTGTCTACTTGCGCCTGCACCCAGAGGCGCTCACCCGGCTGGATATGCTCGATGGGCCATTGCAGGCGCTTCGCTCCGGCAATTTGCGGCCGATTGTGTCCAATGTCACCTCGGCGCTGCTGGCGTTTATCTGGCCCGGTTACGGCGACCAATTCCTGGCGTACAACATCCCCGGACGGCCGGTGTTTGAGGTGGTGACGGCCGTTTTTTTTCTCCTCGGTCTGGTGATCTGCCTGCGCAATTGGCGAAAACCGGCCTATACTTTCCTGCTGATCTGGTTTGCCGTGGGCATTCTACCTTCGCTCATCACCGGGGCCACAGCCAACACCACGCGCAATCTGGCGGCGCTGCCGGCCGTCTACCTGCTGCCGGCGGTCGGTTTTGTCGGCGAAGCGCGCTGGTTGTCCGGGCGATTTGGACGGCGGTTACGGCCGTTTCTTGTGGGCGCGGCCCTGCTCTGGCTGCTTTTTGCCGGATGGGTCAGCGGGCGTGACTATTTCGTCCGCTGGGCGCAGTCGCCCGACGTGCGCGGCGCATATCAGGTGAATCTGGTCACGGCGCTGAATTATCTGGCCGCGGAAAACACGCCACCGCCGATTGTGATGTCTACCGTCTACCCCGGCCCGGCCCACGACAGTTCCATCGCTCTGGTGCTGCGCCCCCACGCCGCCGACGATTTGCATTGGGTAGATGCGCGCCGCGCCCTGCTCTGGCCGGGCGGCGAGGGCGGTTATGCCCTCATCCCCACGTCCACGCCGCCCGACCCGGCCTTCAGCCCCTTTTTGCAGCCGGTAGATTCGCAAAGTTTGCGCCCTGATGACCTGGACCCCGGCTTTACCCTGTACAGACTTTCGCCGAACCCCGTTGACGTGACCGGAACGGCCGTTGCCAATTTTGGCGATGCGGTGCGGTTGTTGGAAGGGAAATGGTTGACTGATGCGGTGATGGCGGGGGAAACGGCCGTCTTCCAGACCACCTGGCAAGTCATTGATCCGGCCCGCATTGGCCCGGTTGCACCACCAACATTTACGCCGGATGTGGTCTTTTTCACTCAGGTCCTCACCCCGGAAGGCAGCGTCCTCACTCAACAGGACGCCCTCGACGCGCCTGCCTGGGCCTGGCAATCCGGCGATGTGTTTGTCCAACTTCACGCCATGACTGTGCCGCCGGAAGCTATGCCCGGCGCTTACAGCGCCATCGTCGGTATCTACGACCGGGCTTCACTGCAACGCCTTGCCACCCAAACCGGCGAAACCTTCGCTCCCGTCGCGCCGCTCGTCATCGCCCGACCATCTGAAGATTAAGGGGACGCGGATGCAGCGGATTTTCGCGGATAATTTTAAAAATCCGCGCACAGCCGTCGCATCCGCGAAAATCCGCGTCCCATTCCCTTCTTGCAAAATCGCCGATTCGTCTTATCATTATGTCTATGAGTGACCGAAAAGCCGATGACCTATCGGTGAAAGAACTGGAACAACTGCTGTACCGCAAGAAACGCCAGCAGCGTTTGCAGCGCCTGGAACGCTTGCAGCAAGACGGCCGTCTTGTCGTTGTGGATGGCCTGACCCCGCCCAATCCTCAGCCGCCGCCGCTGCCTCGCCCCGAAGCCACGCCCACCGGGGCCATGCGCTATTACCTGTTGGACCCGGACGAAGATGCACTCGTCGAACCGGAACCGGCCCGCCGCAGCGTGAACTGGCGCTGGGTGTCCAACAAATTTTTGCTGCTCGTCGAAATTGGCGCTGTGGTGGGATTGGTGTTGGTGTTGGGCGGCCTTTGGCTGACGCGCCAGGAACTAAATCAAGAATTGGTCCAGGCGCAGCAGGCGCAAGTAGCCAGCGTGGCTCTGCCCACACCCACGGCTACCCCCATCATCGGCCTGGTCGTTTTGCCCAGCGGACACAAGCCCCCGGTAGACGGCCGTCCGCCTGAAGCCGGCGAAGCGGGGGATATTCCCGCCCACCTGATGCCCGCTATCAACGCTTACGTTCCGCCGCCACTGCCTACGCCCGGCCCGGAACAGGCCCGCCGCATCGAAATCCCGGCCATCGGCGTAGACAGCACCATTGTCCAGGGCGTGGATTGGGACCAGCTTAAAAAAGGCGTCGGGCAACACGTCAATTCGGCCCAACCCGGCCGAGAGGGAAATCTGGTCCTGGCGGCCCACAATGACATCTTTGGCGAAATCTTCCGTCATTTAGACAAGTTAACGCCTGGGGACGAGATTATTATCTCCACGGAACGCCAGTCTTATACTTACGTGGTCAGGGAGATTGAGGTGGTGGAGCCAACGGCCGTATCCGTCATGGACCCCACAGCCCACGCCCAAACGACCCTCATTTCTTGCTACCCATATCAGATCAACACACAGCGCATCGTCGTCTTTGCAGACCTCATCAGCAGTGCAACTCCTCTTGATTCTGGTTGACGCCCCTCTGGCCTTGTGCTATTATTCAGCCCATCTTCCGGTCTATCAGGCCGGATTGTTTGTTCTTTATAGTACCTTGCAATTGCTCTAATTGTGCATTGCGCCATTTAGAACCTGGAGAGTAAGGAGATTCGTAGAAGAAAAAGTAAACCAAAGAGCAGCACCAGCACCAGCGTCGAGTATCGGATTAACAACCGGATTCGTGTACGCGAAGTCCGTTTGATTGATCAGAACAATGAAAATCATGATGTGGTGCCGATTCGCAAAGCTTTGGAGATGGCTCAAGAAGCCGGGTTAGACCTGGTAGAAGTCGCTCCCAATGCCGATCCTCCTGTTTGTCGTATCATGGATTATGGCAAATTTGCCTATGAAAAGACCAAACGAGAACGCGAAGCGCGCAAACACCAGAAGCAAATTGAGATAAAGACGTTGAAGCTGACGCCAAGAACAGCCGGTTTCCATAGAGACATCTTGGTGAAAAAGGCACGTGAATGGCTGGGTGAAGGGAAGAAGGTAAAGTTTCAAATTCGCTTCCGGGCGCGTGAAATTACTTACCCCGAAATTGGCCAGGAAATGTTGGAAGGCATTGCCACAGAACTGGGTGACATATCAGAAGTTGAACAAGCGCCAAAACTGGAAGGTTGGTCTATGACGCTGATGTTGACGCCGGAGATGCAAAAAGCCAAGAGTTAACCGCTCTGAAACAAAGAACAACGTTATTCCAAAAGCCCCTTGGGGGCTTTTTTGTGAGGGATAGATATGCCAAAAGCGAAACAAAAGAAATATAAGTTGAAGTCCTACAAAGCGGCTGCCAAGCGCTTCCGCATGACGGGGACGGGCAAAGTTGTACGCACAAAAGGCGGCAAGAGCCATTTGCGTCGGCGCAAGTCGGCGCGTACCAAGAACTTGCTGTCGAGGATGCTGGTCGTGGAAGCGGCCGGTGATCGTAAGCGTATCAAGCGTATGGCCCCGTACATGAAGAAGTACAAGGCGAATCCGCCCAAGTAGTTGACAGCCGGTAGTTGACAACCGGTAGTTGATCGTTGTTAGTTTGTTCGCTGCCTGGCCTCGGTTAACATTTATGTTGGCTTGAGTGTCCAGAGCTTACCAAAATGCGAGGTATGAATTATGAGAGTTAAAGGTGGGTTTACAACCCAACGCCGCCACAAGAAAACGTTGGCGATGACCAAAGGCCAATGGGGAACACGCAGCAAGCTGTTCCGCCGTGGCAATGAAGCGATGATGAAATCCTACTGGTACGCTTACCGCGACCGTCGGGTGCGTCGTCGTGATTTCCGCCGCCTGTGGATTGCCCGTATCAATGCGGGTGCGCGGCAGCAAGGCATGAGCTACAGCCAGCTTATTCACGGCTTGAAGCTGGCGAATGTTTCTTTGGATCGCAAAGTTTTGGCAGACCTGGCCGTGCGCGACGAAGCTGCTTTTGCGGCCGTGGTGGATGTAGCCAGACAAGCGTTAGCATAATCTAACCGTTCTGACCCCTCAATGATAAAAAGCGTCACGCATGTAACCGGCGTG
>CALFEW010000951.1 GCA_937958365.1 uncultured Chloroflexota bacterium
CCGCGGTAAGGATACCGCGGCTACAAGAGAAGATTTGCCAAGATGATTTTACAGAAAATGAACCATGCCAAAGATTGAAGATTAGGTGCCCTTCAATCTTTGATCTTTAATCTTTGGTCTTCAAAGCTCCTCCCGCACCAAATCCAGCATATCGCCAACCACGCCGGCGGCCGTCATTTCCACGCCCGCCCCTTTGCCGCAAATCATCAGCGGTTCGTCGTCATAACGGCCGGTGCGGAAGCTGATAAACTTCAGGTTCGCCAGGGCGCTGCCTGCCGGTACAGGCGTCAATCCCACGACCCCTCGGCCATCGCGCAGATGGGCCAGATAACGCAAGACACGGCCGTTAGCCTGGGCTTCAGCCACCCGCTGCCGGATTGTCTCGTCCAACACACTCACCTGCGCCATAAAATCCGGCACAGACAACCCGGCCAAATCCGCCGTGTACAGCGATTCGACCTCAATGTCACTCGTTTCCAGCGGCCAACCGGCCATCCGCCCCAAAATCATCACCTTGCGCATCACGTCTAGTCCACCCAGGTCTTCGCGTGGGTCGGGTTCAGTGTAGCCACGTGTTTTGGCCTCCGTTACAGCCTCAGAAAAGGCTGTTCCCCGGTCCAACTGCTGGCAGATAAACCCCAGCGTGCCGCTAAGCTGGCCCTGAATTTCGTAGATGGGGTCGTTGGTGTCCAGCAAGTAGCGCAACGTAGAAATCACCGGCTGCCCACCGCCTACGGTAGACTCATGGCGCACACGCGGATGATGAAAGTAGCGCTGCGCCGTCGCCCAGGGACCGGCAAACGCTTTTTTGTTCGCCAGAACAACGCCGTAACCGAGTTCCAAGGCACGGTCCAAAGTCGGTTCCAAACCGGAAACGGCCGTTACGTCCACCACAATCACCTGTTCCAACCCGGTCTCGGCCAGCAGGTTGATGATTTCCAGGGTAGACGGCCGTTCTTCTCCCACCGGCTGCCCCTGCGCCTTACGCGCCACAACGTCGCGCAGCCGCTCATCAGACAAGCCGTCTGGCTGAAACAGCCAGGTCCGGCTGTCGCATACGCCCACCACGTTAAAGCGGATATGATTGCGAACAGTAGTGGTGGAACGGCCGTCTACAATCTGCCGCAGCACCGCCGACCCAACCCCGCCCGCGCCAAACAAAATGACAGGGATATGTTTCATGGAACCTCCAGACAAAACAAGATTGAAGACTAACGATGACTCCTCTTTAATCTTCAATCTTACCCCAAAAAGCAAAAGACCCCATCTTGCGATGAGGTCTTTCTTGCACCGTAGCACTACTTATCTCGAACGAGGAGGTAGTGCTACGGTGCGACTAGCTAAATAACTATCCACAAGCACCACCTCCTTGTCATTAGGATGGCGGCGCAGCTTTCGCTGCCAATCAATGATAATGATGCGGGCATTATGGCATAGATACCGGCTGATGTCAACCGAGATGAGAAATCCTTTACCTCAATTCGGCCAGCGCGTTGAGCAGCCGGTCCACTTCTTCGGCGGTGTTGTAATGGACAAAACCAATCCGCACCAGGCCACCTTTGTCCAGCAACCCCAGGCGCTCCATCACGGCGATGGCGTAATAATGACCATCCCACACGAAGATGCCTTTCTCACCCAACTTTTCGGCGACCTGCGCCGGGGTGTAACCTGCCAGACTGACGGCAAAGGTGGGCGTGCGTTCATCTAACCGTTCCAAATCGGTGATGCCGTAGACATGGAGGCCAGGAACGGCCGTTGCCCCCCGCAAAAACCGCTCGCTCAAGCCTGCTTCATACGTCTTAATCCGCGCCATGGCCCGCACCAACTGCTGGCGGCGCGTCCCTTCCGGGCCGCCAATGGCCGCAATATAGTTGATAGCGGCCGTCACCCCGGCCAGACTCTCAAAGCTGGGCGTGCCTGTCTCCCATTTGCCGGCCGGTTTGTTGGTCGCCGGGCGCACTTTGTAAGCCGTCAGGGCGTCTAATAACTCGTATTTGCCATATAAGATTCCGGTGTGCGAACCGAAATATTTGTAAGCGGAGGATACCAAGAAGTCGCAGTCCAAAGCCTGCACATCTACGAGACCATGTGGGGCGTAATGTACAGAATCTACATAAACCAGGGTGTTATTGGCGTGGGCCAGTTTAACGGCCGTTGCCACGTCACTGATGCTGCCCACTGCATTCGAAGCGTAGGTAATTGCCAGCAAGCGTGTGTGTTCTGTCAGCAGTTCTGGCAGGCTGTCCAGTTTGAGCATACAGTCGGCCGGGTCAAAATCCAGCCAGCGTACCGTCACGCCACGGTCTTCGGCGGCCAGCAGCCAGGGAGAGATATTGGCGTCGTGGTCCAGGCGGGTGACGATGATTTCATCTCCTGGCTGCCAGGTGCGGGCGATGGCCCGGCTGATGGCAAAGGTCAGGCTGGTCATATTTTGCCCGAAGACGATCTCTTCCGGGCGGCGGGCGTTGTAAAAATCCATCATCGCCTGGCGGGCCGCGTCGGTGACGGCGTCGGTGTAGCGGCTGGTCAAAAAGGGGCCGCCGGAATTGCTGCCGCCATGCGTCAGATAGCCGCTAAAGCCTTCAATCACGCTCTGCGGAACCTGGGTTCCGCCGGGACCATCCAGGAAAACGGCCGTTTGTCCATTCACTTCTAATTGCAGCGCCGGAAACTGAGCGCGCAAGGATACAGGGTCAAGGGCTGGTATTTGAGTTAACATCGCTTCATTATAATTGCCGCCCGCCGCCCATGCCATTTTTCACGATCCATTTACTCTTGATTGCTTTATCGCCCATTATCATGTCTCTAACGCCGCAGCAGGCTTCAGGAGACAGGCATCGTGGGACCAGCGTACATCGAAAACGTTTACACCATCCAGGGACAACCCCTCCACGTCGTCGAGGCCGGGCAAAACGGCCGTCAGGTAGCCCTACTCATCCACGGCTGGTCCAGTTCCTGGTATGCCATGTCGCCCCTGTTGGCTTTGCTGGCCCAGCGCTTCCACTGCCTGGCCGTAGATTTGCCCGGTTACGGCCAATCCCCCCGCCTGAACGAAACCACCACCATTCCCTGCTATGTAGACCTGCTCGCCGAACTCATCGAAAGCGTTAGCGATGGTCCCGTCGTTCTGATTGGTCATTCGATGGGCGGCATGACCAGCATCAGCCTGGCGCTGCACTATCCCATGCTGGTCGAGCGTATGGTATTGCTCAACCCAACCATCAGCGGCCGTTTGTCTAAGGCCATCAACGCATTCATCTCGCCCATTACGTTGATGGAGCGCTTCCGACCGGGTAGTTTTCTGGTAACGGCCGTTGAACGCACCATCGTCGGCCTCACCGACCGGCTCATGCGCCCCGTCTCCTTCGCCGAACGCACCGGCATCACCCGCGAAGACTACGAACGTATCCGCAGCGACGCCCGCCGCCCCGGGCAAGGCCGCGTGCGCGCCGAATGCTTCTGGGCCATGCGCGATAACGACCTGCGCGGCCAACTCGGCCAGATAGAAACCCCCGCCCTGGTCATTTGGGGCGCAGAAGACAACACCGTC
>CALFEW010000952.1 GCA_937958365.1 uncultured Chloroflexota bacterium
AATCCAAAATCCGAAATCCCGGAGGTCCCATGTTCCAAAAAATCACGGCTATGGCCTGGAAAGATACTATTGTCCGCTTTTCCAGCCGGACTGAAATACTCTTCTTTTTGATTTTGCCCCTGGTGTTTACTGTGCTGCTCAGCGGCGGCGTGGGCGGCAGCCTGACCGGCGACGGCGACAATCGTATTGTGCTGTTGGTGGTCAACGAGGACGATAGCGAACCGGCCACCACGCTGGTGGACGCCCTGGCCGCGTCCGATGTGGTGCGCATCAATGAACAGCCATTGGCGGAAGCGGAAGCGCTTTTCGCTGACGAGGAAGCGTCGGCGCTGCTGGTGATTCCCGCCGGTTTTGGCGCGGCGGTGTTGGGTGGGGAAACGGCCGTACTCGACCTGCGCCAACTGCCCAACGACAGCAACGCCAGCGCCGCCGACCGGGCCGTGCAAACGGCCGTCAGCCAGATCAGCCGCCCCTGGGTTATCGCCCGCAACAGCGTGGACGAAGCCGAACGGCTGGAGCCATTCGCCAACGACGATACCCGACTGGCGTACTTTCAACAGGCCACCGCGTTCGCCGAATCTATGCTGGACGAAGCGCCGCAGCGCATGATAGTCACCCAGCCGGACGCGGCGCTGGTCTCGGTCAATACTTATGATCAGGCGGCACACCAATCGGCCGGGCAGTTGATTACCTGGGTGTTTATCCCGTTGTTGGGCGTATCGGCGCTGATGGCATTGGAACGGCGCACGGGCACGCTGCGCCGCCTGTTGGTGACGCCGACGCGCAAAGCGACGTATCTGCTGGGGACTGTCAGTGGGCAGTATGCGGCGGCCATCGTGCAGATGGCGCTGCTGATCGGCTTTGGCGTTGTGGTCATGAAGGTCAATTGGGGACAATCGCCGGTCGGACTGGCTGTCATGCTGCTGACCTTTGGCCTGGCGGCGGTGGCCTTTGGCGTGATGATGGGCGCGTTTGTCAAAACCGAAGGACAGGCGAATAATCTGAGCATTATGATGGGCATGACGATGGCGCTGTTGGGCGGCTGTTGGTTCCCGATTGAACTGTTCCCACCGACGGTGCAAACGGCCGTTCACGTCCTGCCCACCACCTGGGCCATGCAAGGTCTGACCGATCTGCTCATGCGTGGCGCGGGCGTGGCGGAGATTCTGCCGGAAGCGGCCGTTTTGTGCGGTTTTGCCGTCGTCTTTTTTATCGTCGGGGTGACGCGGTTTCGGTATGAATGATGGCGGAAAGGGCAAGCTGATGAATGACCAGGGACCGAATTTTTACGAGCAGGTGTATGCCGTAGTGCGGCGGGTTCCGCGAGGGAAGGTGACGAGTTACGGCCGTATCGCCAACATTCTGGGCCATCCCAACGCGGCGCGGGCCGTGGGCTACGCCCTCAACGCCCTCAAAGACAAACCCGACGACCCGACGTTCGAGCCGGTTCCCTGGCAGCGGGTCGTCAACAGCCAGGGGCGCATCAGCATCGTCAACCGGGAGCATGGGGCCAACGTCCAGGCCGAAATTCTGCGCGCTGAAGGCGTCGTCGTCAGCGAAGAGTTGAAGATTGATATGAGGGTGTATCTGTGGGAAGGGCTGAATCTGGAAGAGATTGAAGAGGTTTTGCGCGGAAGATAGGGGGGAATTTATGACAAAGGAACAAAGAAACATAAGGAACAAAGATGAACCCTTTGTTTCTTTTGTCCCTTTGTTTCTTTGTAATAAAAAAGCCTTTACAGGAATAGCTCTCTGAGGCGCGCGATAATCTTGCGGTCGGTGACGGCGAAGGCGTAGCGGTCCAGGTCGGCCAGCGTGACCCAGGCGTGGTCGGCGACGCCGAGGTGTTGCGGGGAGCCGCCGACGTGGGCGGCGTGGAAGGCGTGCAGGGTGATGCGGAAGTGGGTGTAAGCATGTTTGACGCTGATCAGAGGATCGCCAACCTGAATTTGTAGGGCCAGTTCTTCCTCTATTTCGCGCTCCAGGGCGGCGGGCAGCGATTCGCCAGCCTCCTGTTTGCCGCCGGGAAATTCCCACAAACCACCGAGCAGGCCCTCTAACGGCCGTTGCGCAATCAAAAATTTCTCAGCCACACCCATGCCGTTTTGCCAGATGATCCCGGCCACCACGTCGTAGTGGGGCGTGCGCTGGCGTGGGGGTTTGCACGGCCGTTCCAACTGCGTCCCCCGCTGCCGCGCCAGGCAAAAATCGGCCAACGGACAGAGCAGACAGCGCGGCTTTTGCGGCAGGCAGATGGTCTGCCCCAGTTCCATGAGCGCCTGGTTGTAATCGCCCGGTCGCTCCTGGGGCACGAGGTCGGCGGCGAGACGCCAGAGGTGGTTTTGGGTGGACGTTTGCGTCACGTCGTCGGGCAGGTCGGTGAGGCGGCTAAGAACGCGGATGACGTTGCCGTCCAGCACGGGGACCGGCTCGCCAAAGGCGATGGAAGCGATGGCCCCGGCGGTGTAGCGGCCGATGCCTTTGAGCGTTTGCAGTTGGGCAGCGGTGGCGGGGAAACGGCCGTGCCAATCGGCGATCACGCTTTGGGCGGCGGCGTGCAGGTTACGCGCACGGCCGTAATAGCCCAATCCTTCCCACGCTTTCAGCACGTCGTCCAGCGGCGCGGCGGCCAACGCCTGCACGGTGGGGAAGCGTTCCAGCCAGCGCTCGTAATAAGGCAGCACGGTGGCGATTTGCGTCTGCTGGAGCATAATTTCCGCTACCCAGATGGCGTAGGGGTCGCGGGTAACGCGCCAGGGCCAATCGGCGTGTCCGGCGTCCCACCAATCGAGGAGTGGTTGGGCAATGGGTAGTGGGCGGGGCGAGGCGGAATGTGTGGTCATAGAGGTGTTCGCCTGTCGCCGGGACATAAATGTCCCGGCAATAAAACGACGCCGGGTAAACCCGGCTTTGGCTTGTCTCAGCCCCGTGAACGGGGCGTTGTCTTTTAGCCGGGGGCTTTAGCCCCAGGCTAAGCGCTATTGCCGGGACATAAATGTCCCGGCAATAAAACGACGCCGGGTAAACCCGGCTTTGGCTTGTCTCAGCCCCGTTTACGGGGCGTCGTTTTTTAGCCGGGGGCTTCAGCCCCAGGCTAAGCCCGGAGGTACTGCACGACGGGGTGGCGCTGCCCGGCGATTTCGTCCAGGTTGGCGGCGATCACTTCGCCGCGCTGGTAGAGGTATTCGACGTGCGCGCCGGTTTCTTCCAGCGCCAGCAAGACGTGGTAGCTTTCCACGCTGCCAAACA
>CALFEW010000953.1 GCA_937958365.1 uncultured Chloroflexota bacterium
CGATTTTCGCGGATAACAACCATCCATATCAACGTTAAGCCGCCGCATCCGTAAAAATCCGCGGCCCATTTCTTAAAAGTGAAACCATCATGATCCAACTGTCTGAGCAGCTACACGAGCAAATTAAAGCCCACGGCATGAAAGCATATCCGTTTGAAGGGTGCGGGCTGCTGTTGGGACGAACGGAAAATGGCGCAAACGTCGTGGAGGCCGTCGCGCCCACGGCAAATACGTGGCCGGTGGAAGCTGAAAAGCCGGTACGTTTCCAAATTTCCGGTGACGAGATGCTGAAAGTGGAACTGGAAGCAGCGCGACGCGACCTGGACGTGATTGGCGTTTTCCACAGCCACCCGGATCATCCGCCGGTGGCCTCGCCACGCGACCTGGCCTGGGCGACCTGGCCGGGTTACTCTTACCTCATCACCCAGGTGTGGGAAGGTGACGCGACGTACAGCCAATCGTGGCAGTTGTTGGCGGATCGTTCCGGTTTTGCCGAAGAAGAGCTTGTGATCATTAATTCCAAGATTGAAAAGTAAGGAGAAGAGAGAGTTTCATGGCAACCATTCGTATACCTACCCCGTTACGGCCGTATACCGGCCACCACAGCAAAGTCACCGTCAACGGTGGCACGGTCGGCTCGGCGCTGGCCGACCTGACGGCGCAGTTCCCAGACCTGCGCCAGCACCTGTTTGAAGGCGATACGCTGCGCAGCTTTGTGAACGTGTACCTGAATGAAGAGGACGTGCGCCACTTGCAAGGGGTGGCAACGGCCGTTTCCCCCACCGATACCTTGATGATCATTCCCTCTATAGCTGGAGGATAGTTGATAGTTGGGAGTTCATAGTGGGCGTCTGACTAACAACTATCAACTGGAGAAAAGCATGGACCGAAAAGTAGATCAATCCGCCCTGAAAGTGAATCAGGCGTTTATTATTGGGCTGCTGCTGCTGGCTTATTTGCTGGACAGCGTGTGGCTGGTGGCATTGGTGGGCCTGGTGATGTTGGTGGGAACGGCCGTGCCGGGCCTTTCCCTCTTCAAGCGTGTTTACCAACACCTGCTCAAACCGGCCGGGCTGGTGAAACCGCACATATTCACCGATAATCCCGAACCGCACCGTTTCGCGCAGGGATTTGGCGGCGTAGTCGTCGTTTTGGCGGTCATTGCCTTGCTGGCCGGGCAGCCATTCATCGGCTGGGCGCTGGTCGGCGTCGTCGTCGTTCTCGCCGCTCTAAATTTGTTTTTGGGCTTTTGCGCCGGCTGCTTCGTGTATTATCAATTGAATCGGCTGGGTGTACCCGGCTTTGTCCGCAGTCCACTGCACTGACATAAAAGGATGATGTTTGACGAGTGACAACCATGATTTGGGAACGCTTACTGGTTATTTTAATTTTAGGTCTGGTGGGAACAGGGGCTTTTACGGCCTTTAAACAGGTTCAAGTCCGGCAGGTAAACCGGCGTATTCTGGCGCAGCCAACGGCCGGGCAACCGGCGCTGCTTTATTTTCGCAGTGAGGGCTGCGCCGTCTGCCCGACCCAGGCGCGGTATCTGGAAGAAGTGCTGGCGCGAGAGGGGGGAAACGGCCGTTTCTCCCTCCAAACCATCAACGTAGACCACGAACCCGACAGGGCCGCGCAGTACGGGGTCATGACTCTGCCCACCACCATGCTGCTCGACGCCGCCGGGAAAGTCCGTGAAATCAACTACGGCCTGACCCCGGCCCATAAGTTGCAGCAGCAGATTAATACAGTGTTCAGTGTTCAGTAAACAGTGTTTAGTGAACTGAACACCGAACACTCTTCCAACCTGGAGAAACAATGATACTCGCAGAACACATTACCCCGCAGGCGCTGGCTGAAGTTGAATTGTCGCACGAAGAAGTGCAGCGCTACAGCCGCCACCTTATCATGCCAGAAGTGGGCATG
>CALFEW010000954.1 GCA_937958365.1 uncultured Chloroflexota bacterium
TCTCAACCATCGTCATTATCGCCTTGATCGCCCTCATCATTGGCATGAGCCTGGGTATCTCGCTCGCCAGACCGCCTATCCGTTAACGTAAGCCGGGGCAGCGTACTCTGAAAGTGCGCTGCCCTATGGAGAAAGAATCATGAACACTTTTCGCATGATCGCAGCTCTGACATTTGTATTCAGCACTTTGGCCGCGGCTCTTACGGGGAATTGGCTTGTTTTTGGGCTGTTGGTTGCGGCCGCCCTGGTGGTTGTTGGCCCATGGCTTGTGGCTAAATACCTGTGGGTGCGTGTCCCGGCCTTGAGTACCGGGCTGGTGTACAACGTGGAAACGAAAGCCTTTAGCCGCTTCTTACTGCCCGGACGCCATTGGTTACGGCCGTTAGAACATGTGCAAAAGGTTGTATCCATCGCCCCCGGCTTTGTCAACGGCGAATGTGGTCGCGCCCAAACCGATGGTGGCGTTGCCGTCGCTGTCAAATGGTCTTTGGCTTACTGCCTCAACCCGACGGCCGTTGACGAAGAACTGCGGCCCAATGTCGCCCACATGCTGCTCAAAAGCATCGAACCTTTGCTGCACAACCACGTGAACAACTGCGTCACCCACCTGTTTGATCAGCACACCGTCACCACCGTATGCGACCACGGGGCGCGGCAGCGGTTGGAACGGGAACTGCGCGACCTGGTGGCGGAACGCCTGGCGCCCTTTGGCGTGCAAACGTACCGGGTGATGTTGAAAAGCATCGTCCTGCCCACCGAGGTGATGGCGGCGGTGGAAGCGGCGCACAAACAAGAGGTGCTGGCCCACAGCGAAGCGCGCGCCCTGGAACGGCTGCATCAGGCTGTCAGCAAGTTCTCCGACAACGACATGGAACGGCTGTTGCAACTGCGCCAGTTGCAGGAACTGGGTCAACATGGGGTCGCGCTGCACGTGCCCACCTACGCTGTCATGAGCGCCCAGCCGCAGCCGGCCGCCAACCATTGGCAGGCTGGCTCGGTGCGCCGGGCGAACGGCCACTTCTACAAACCTTTGCCCACGGATCAGGCGCCGGACCCGCTGAACCAGGCAAACAACTAACCTTTAGCCAATCAGGTGTTCCAGAAGTGCCACGCTTGGCAACGGCCGTTTCTCGTCTGAGAAACGGCCGTTTGCCGTTTCATCCTTCCACATAACCTCTGGCAAGACACGGCCGTTCCCGTTATACTCGCCCCCAACAAAGCCACACTGGAAAAAGGCATGAAACAAATCTGGATCAGCAAGGCTGGGCCGCCCGAAGTGCTAAGATTGCAAGATGCGTCCGACCCGATTCCGCGCACCGGTGAAGTGCGCGTGCGCGTGCAGGCCGCCGGCGTCAATTTTGCCGATATTCTTGGTCGGATGGGCGTTTATTCTGATGCGCCAAAAATCCCTTACGTCCCCGGTTATGAAGTGGCCGGCATGATAGACGTCGTTGGGCAAGGCGTGCCCAATTTAAAAGAGGGAGACGCTGCCCTGGCCGTCACGCGCTTTGGCGGCTACAGCGACGTGGTGTGCGTGCCAGACAAACAAGTCTACAAACGGCTGGGATGGATGCCGCCCGAAGACGGCGCAGCCATCCCCGTCAATTATCTCACGGCTTACCAGATGCTGATGGTGATGGGGGCGCTGCATCCGGGTGACAAAGTGCTGATTCACGGCGCGGCCGGCGGCGTAGGATTGGCGGCGCTGGACATCTGCCGCATCGTAGGAGCCGAAACCTTTGGCACGGCGTCACCGGAGAAACACGAATTTTTGCGCGCACGCGGCCTGGAGCATCCGATTGATTACCGCAACCAGGATTACGAACGGGTCATCAACGACCTGACGGCCGGAAAAGGGCTGCACATCATATTAGACCCGTTAGGGGGCATCCATTGGCAGAAGAATTACCGCCTGCTCATGCCCACCGGCCGCCTGATACATTTTGGCGTCAGCGTCATTGCCAATGGCAAAAAGCGCTCCCGTTGGGAAATGTTTAAGACGATGGTGCGGGTTCCCATTTATACGCCCTACACGTTGATGAAAGATAACAAGGCGGTGATAGGGGTCAATCTGGCGAGCATGTGGGACCACATGGCGCTGCAACGCGACTGGATGCAACAAATCATTGCCTGGTATGATGAAGCATTGTTTCGCCCACACGTAGACAAAACGTTTCGCTTCGATGATGCGGCGGCGGCGCACCATTACCTGCAAGACCGCAAAAATACGGGGAAAGTTTTGTTAAAACCATAAAAGGCGGGGCGTCATGGACGCCCCGCCTTCTTTGTTC
>CALFEW010000955.1 GCA_937958365.1 uncultured Chloroflexota bacterium
TCTTCATAACCGGGCATACCCGGCAAGAGTTCGCGCGTTTTACGGCAGGCGTCGTCGTACTCTGGCAGCCACCAACCGGTATTGTTGAGGGCGTCCCAACTGCCATAGGGGATGCCGGTTTGTGGATTGATACGGCCGTCTGGCCCCGTAATCTCCCACGAGGCAAACAGGTGGCACATCGTTTGCTCGCCCACCGGCCAGGCGATCTGGCCCATGTCGAAACGACGGCCGAACAACGGGCTTTCTTCCCCGGCGGCGTACCACTCTTCCACCGGCAAAAAGCTAAGCTGCGCTTCCACGCCACAGGCGCGTAAATCGGCCTGGACCATGGCCGCCAGGGATTGGTTGATGGCAAATTCGGTGGTGCTGGTGAAGGTGACGCGGAAGGGCGCGCCGGTGTGCGGGTCTTCGCGCAGGCCATCCTGGTTGGTGTCCAGGTAGCCCGCAGCGTCGAGCAGGGCTGCCCCGGCGGCCACGTCGTAGGGCCAGCGGGTGATTTCGGGCGTAAACAGGGGGTGGAGCGAGGGAATCTGGCTGTGCATGACTTCGGAACGGCCGTAAAACAAATCATCCACCATCGCCTGCCGATTCAGACACATCGCCAGCGCCTGCCGCACCCGCACGTCCTCAAACCAGTCTGGCCGCCCCAGACCATCCCCATAATTGCCCCACGAATTGATACCCAATGTGATGGCTTCATAGACTGTGCCCATCTGGAAAACCGGCGTCAGCAGCCCACCGGCTTCCGCTTCCAAAAACAACGACGCCTGGCTCAGGTCCACGCCTTCCTGGGTCACAATGTCACACGCGCCGGTCAAAACCTCGGCCAGCCGCCGGTCAGGGTCCGGCAAAAAGCGGAAGGTGACACTGTCCAGATGGGGCAAGCCTTCGGCGGCGCGATAGTAAAAGGGGTTGGGTTCCAGGCGCAAATATTGCCCATCTAGCCATTCCACCACCTGAAACGGCCCATCGCCCAGAGGAAAACGGTGGGAGGCTTCAGCCGTGAGCAGTTCGGCGGGGGTGTATTGTTCCCAGGCGTGGCGCGGCAGTGGTCCCCAGAAGTTGGTGAAATAGGTAGCGTCGTCAAAACCGGGCAGCCCCACCCAACGCACGCTGGTGTCGTCTACGGCCGTATAACCGGCTGTGCGTTCGATTTTGCCTTTTGGCGCGGGCGTGTCCGGGTGGGCGGCCATCGCGAAGCTGTAGACTGAATCGGCGGCCGTCACCGGCGCGCCATCGGCCCAAACGCGGGGCTTTAGCGTGAAATCGGCCGTCAACTGGGCCATCACCAGCGGCGTCCCGGCAAACACGGCCGTTTCCCCATCCGCCAGCCGCACCCGGTCGCCCATGGACAGGGCCACCACGTTGCCATCCACGTCCACCACCCGGTCGCCGGCTTTCACCGTCACCGCCTGCCAGGCGGCGTCGCCATCGGCCAGGTTGGGCAGCTTCACCAGTCCTTGCGGCTGGTAGGCAAAAGAAAGGTGAGTGTAATCGTTTTCGTAGATGCCGTGCAGGATGGTTTTTTCGACGCGGGCGGAACGGCCGTAACGATACAGGGTTTCCGGCTCACGCGGCAGGCAAACGACCAGCTCTTTGCTGCCGGTGTAGGTAGCCTCCGGTTGGACAACGGCCGTCGCCGGTTCCGTCGTCGCCTCCGGGCGGGGCACGGGCGTCACCGTCTCAGGTTCAATTTCTACCGGTACACGACACGCCGCCAGCAAAACGGCCGTCACCAACAGCGCCAAAAAGGAGCATCGCCACCTACAGTTCACCGGCGCGTACCTGGGCCATAAACGGTTCATAAGCAGTCACATCAGAACCTTTTTCGCGTAAATCAAAATAATCCTGGGCAATTTGGGCCTGCTGCTCTCGGTTGTAATCACCATATCGTCTACCGGCGGCGCAAGCGCTGTTTAACCCCTCGGCTCCCCCATAATTGTAACAATCTCGCCGCGTCTTGATAAGCACGTAAATGGCTTCTCCCAGATAGCGCGTGCCCATTCGTTCATATTGATACACGTGCGTCAGCTCATGCACCAGAATGGGCAGATTGGCCCGTGTGTGACGGCCGTTCCGCGGCAGGTTGATGGTGTGCCAGGTAGCAAACGCCAGGTTGCCGTTCAGCTTAAACACCAGGTCCATCAGGCCGCCCTGAGTTACCCGCACGTCGCCAAAGCGCATCGCCTGCGGCCCCAACACCCCGGCAATCGCGGCGATTTCCGCGCCGGTCAGCGGTGTGGTCT
>CALFEW010000956.1 GCA_937958365.1 uncultured Chloroflexota bacterium
CTTATTGCCCAACGAAACAGCACCGCCCCTAACAAAAAAAGGCTGGCTATGAAGCCAACCTTTTCCTATATTTAAATTTGAGATGCTGCGCTTAGGCCTTGCGTACCTGAACGGCAGATGGGCCGCGCGGTCCATCTTCAATCGCAAATTCAACTCGTTCGCCTTCGGCCAGGCTTTTGAAACCTTCCGCCAAAATAGCCGAATGATGGACAAACACGTCTTTGCCGCCCTCACGGGAAATAAAGCCGTAGCCTTTTTGATCGCTAAACCATTTCACGGTCCCAGAAAATCGTTGATCACTCATACCAAAGTAACTCCTATCTTGCTATATCTACTCAAAAAAAGTTCGCCCAATAGTGCAGTTCCTGCCAGACAAAAAACGCCGCCCAATTTTGTGAGTCTGGGCGGCGCTTAAATGCAACTTAATCAGGACTTACAATATTACAGCGCATAAATCTTACTCCAGGCGACTGTTTAAGTCAAACACCGGACGCCGGACGCGAAGTTTGTTTGCCAATTGCTCATCAGAAACTTAAATTGCGGTTGGATAATGGGGAAACGGCCGTAACAAACACAACCCACCGCCTCAACTCTCCCCTTCCTCACGCCTGATGGCGTGCAAATAACTGGCCCCTTCTTTGCCAACGATGGTCAGCATCTGGATGCGGCGCAGCGTGTAAGTGATTTTTTGCGCCAATGCCGGACGGCAAGACAGCGCCTCGGCCAACTGGCGGTTGGTAAAAGGATCAGGCAGATTGGGCGGCAGCAGGGTCAGAAAATCGGCCGTTTCGGCCAACGCGACGCGATCCACCACCGCCAGAAGCCGATGGTCGTGCAGGCTCCAATGCTTGCGCCGCCAGCTTCCCTGGCCGTCATCGCGCCAAATTTCTTCTTCCTGGGTCAGCAGCAGTTCGATGGTGAGGTTGGGGTGCGGCAGCCAATCGGTCAGGCGCACCAATTCCTGAAACACGTCGGCGGGTTGGCCGCGTTTGGGCGATTTGCGGCGGCTGATGGGCTGGCCCACGGCCGTTTCCCGCACAATCCACTTCTCACGCGCCACCGGATGCAAAATCCGCACCGGATACTGCGGCAGCAGCCGCGCCAGTTTGCGCTTCATGGCATACAGATGGCGCGTCTGAATTTCCAACAGCGTCTCGCCGCGCACCACGTCTATGACAAAGCCATCCAGAACCACCTCAAACCGGTCGCCCGGCTGCGCCGCCCATTCTTTTAACGCCGCGTGCAGCGACTTTTCACCCAACGTTCCAATTGACATAAGCAGTAGCATGGGCAATTTGCCTACGATGGCGGCCATCTCCGGCGCAAATCGCCAGACCCAGTATACAATGGGCAGGCTATGAGGCTCAAACACCTTTGGAAATCCCTGATACGCTTTGGCTTTCGGCTGCTCTATTATGAGATGGCCTGGACGTATGACCTGGTGAGCTGGTTGGTATCGCTAGGCGATTGGCGAGCCTGGCAGCGAGCGGCTTTGCCGTTTGTCGCCGGCCGCGACGTGCTGGAGATTGGACACGGACCCGGCCACATGCTGCTGGCGCTGCAAAACGCGCGGTTTGCGGTGGTGGGATTGGACTTATCGCCGCACATGGGTCGGCAGGCGCAACGGCGCACGCAGCGCACGGTCCCGCTGGTGCGTGGCAGGGTGCAGGAGTTGCCGTTTGGCACGGCCGTTTTTGATACCGTCCTGTCTACCTTCCCCACCGAGTACGTGGTGGACCCGGTGACGCTGGCGACGGTGGCGCGGGTGCTGCGGCCAGACGGCCGTTTTGTCATCGTGCCGGAAGGTCGGCTGACGGGACGCGGGCCGCTCCACCGCTTCATCGAATGGCTGTACGCCATCACCGGGCAGCGCCATCCGACAAACGAAACGCCCATGGGGGCAGAAACGGCCGTCTGGCAGCCCTACCTCGCCCGCTTCCAGGCAGCCGGTTTTCAGGTGGAATTCCAGCGCGTCACCCTGCCGCGCAGCCAGGTGACGGTGATGATTGCCCGCAAAGCGCCAACTTACCTATAACCAAAACTAGTAGTCTGAGAACGTTCTTTTGACGGATGTAGCCGGGGTATCCTTACCCCGCTCCGTCAGGCGCGATAAGAAATCGCGGCTACAACACAACCGACAAAACTTATTTGTTGGACTACTAGATCAGTCTTCAGTTTTCAGTCTCCGGCCAATGGGTGAGCAAGGGATGTGAAACGGCCGTCTTGCCCAACCACTACTCGCCCAATAAGATTTGCCCTGGTAAAATGCCGCTGCACACTCACAAACAAAGGTTGAACGCGCAATTATGACAGAACTAGAATCCAAAACTCAGACGGCGGCAGGCAAAACGGCCGTAGAGGGTCAATTCCAACCGGCTTCCTGGGCGCAGCGCTTCTTGCCCCTGTTCGTCGCCGCCATCGTCATCATTCTCGACCAGACAACCAAGCGTCTCATCGAAACCAACATCCCCTATAACACCAGTTGGGCGCCCTTTCCCGGGTTAGCGCCGATTTTCCAGTTCACGCACACCGGCAACACGGGCATCGCTTTTGGCATGTTCACCGGAGGGAGCGTCATTTTTGCTGTTGTTGCCGCGGTGGTGACGACGGTGATTTTGCTTTACAACTACACGCTGCCGGCCGGTAACGTTGGTCTGCGCGTGGTATTGGGGCTGCTGATTGGCGGCGCGTTGGGCAATCTGATTGACCGGGTCAGGCTGGGCCACGTCACCGATTTTCTGGATTTTGGCCCCTGGCCCATTTTTAACGTCGCCGACACGGCCGTTGTCGTGGGTGCGTTGGTGATGGCCTGGCTCATGTGGGCGGAAGCCCGCGCGGAATCCCGCGCAGAGTCCCGTCAGCAGCAAGCGCCGGTCCAAGAAGCCGTCGAATCCATACCCTCTCAAGACAGGTAAGCAAATCCCCCTCTAAAACGTTATGAACCACGATCCCCAGGCTGAACAACTCATTGAATTTACTCTGGACGCCGTTCGCGGCGACCGGTTAGACCACGCCCTGACTACGGCCGTACCTGACTTTTCGCGGATGCAGTGGCAGCGGCTGCTTCAGGAAAAACGGGTGACGGTGAACGGCCGTATCGTCACCAAAGCCAGTCAGCGCGTCAATGGCAACGAACAGGTCACGGCCGTTATCCCCGCCCTGGTCGAAACCGGCCTGGTCGCCGAAAACGTCCCCCTGGACGTGCGCTACGAAGACCAGGACCTCCTCGTCGTCAACAAACCGGCCGGCATGATCACCCATCCATCACAAACCGACGAGCAGGGAACACTGGTCAACGCCATCCTCTACCACTACCCCGACCTGGAAAGCATCGGCGGCGAACGGCGGCCGGGCATCGTCCACCGGCTGGACAAACACACCTCCGGCCTCATCATCGTCGCCCGCAACGAACGCGCCTTGTGGTTTATGCAAGATCAGTTCAAAAGACGCACCATTCAGAAAAAATATCTGGCGCTGGTCGAAGGGCAGCTTCAGCCACCGGCGGCCCT
>CALFEW010000957.1 GCA_937958365.1 uncultured Chloroflexota bacterium
GGCAAATCGGCGCAGTGGCCGCTGCACGTCTGGCTGCCGGACGCCATGGAAGGCCCCACGCCGGTTAGCGCCGTCATCCATGCGGCGGCTATGGTTTCTGCCGGCGTTTACATGATAGTTCGCATTTTCCCGTTGATTGCCGTTGGCTCTGGGCCAGAAGGCAGCAGCGCGGTTAGCTGGATTATTGCCGGCATTGGCGCTTTCACCGCGTTGATGGCGGCTACCATTGCTGTGGCCCAATATGACGTCAAAGGCGTCCTGGCTTACTCTACCATTTCGCAGCTTGGTTTTATGGTGGCTGCGTTGGGTATGGGTGGTTATGTGGCTGCGGCTTTTCATCTGATTACGCATGGTTTCTTTAAGGCATTGCTGTTCCTGGCGTCCGGCTCGGTCATTCACGGGATGGAACACGGCGCGCACCATGTTCACGACCACCACACCGATCCGCAAAATATGCGGTTTATGGGCGGTTTGCGCCACAAAATGCCGGTAACATTTTGGACCTTTTTGATCGGCGGTATGGCTTTGTCTGGTCTGCCGTTGATAACGGCCGGTTTCTGGTCGAAAGACGAAATTTTTGCCGAAGCCTGGCATGTATTTGAAAAAGGCAATGTATTGGGCCTTGTGGTGTTGGTGATGTTGGCAACGGCCGCTTTCCTGACCGCCTTTTACACCATGCGGCAAATCAGCATGACTTTCCTGGGCAAACCGCGCAGCCCGCTGGCCGAACATGCCCATGAGAGCAATCGTTTTATGACGATTCCGCTGGTCTTGTTGTCTATTTTTGCCATAGGCGCTGGTTGGGCGGGTATTCCTGAGAGTTTCCCGGTTTTGGGGCCGTTGGTGGACAATAACTTTTTCCACCACTTCGTCGGCGCGACGATTTATGAAACGATGCACGAGTTAGAAGAGCTGCATCTGGTGAATTCGGCGATTGAGACGCTGCCTTTTTCCTGGGTTCCGTTGGGTGCGTCGCTGGTTGTGGCGTTGGGTGGGTTGTTTGTGGGCTGGTGGATATACGGCCGTAAACCCCTCACCGAAGGCCAACAAGACCCCCTGGTCCGGCCGCTTGGCCCTCTGCACGTCTTCCTGAACCGCAAATGGTACTGGGATGAGTTGTATCAGGCTGTCTTTATTCAGCCGACCATCTTCATTTCCGAGAAAGTTGTTTACGAAGTTGTGGACAAGGGTCTCATTGATGGCATTTTGCACGGCGTTGCCAGGGGTTTTTACGGCTTTGGCCAGTACATGAAACGCACGGAAGAGCTTGTGTTTGGCAATGCGGTGGATTGGCTGAAGGATCAATTCCTGGCTATGACCAAAGTTTCCCGTCAATTACAGACCGGCAAAATTCAGGAATATGTCCTGGTGTCGGTGTTGATCATTTCGGTGCTAACGGCCGTTATCCTCGCTGTTAATTACTACGGACCCGTTACCGAGTGGTTTTCTCAGATAGCACTATTCTTGAACTAGGTAGGAGACCTGATGGACTTTATTCAAAACAATCTCCTGAATCTTGTCATCTTCTTCCCATTGTTGTCGGCGGCATTCATCTTCTTGCTGCCCGGCGATGCGAAGCGGACGGTTCGCTGGCTGTCACTCATTCTCAGCCTGGTTCCCCTGGCCCTGGTGCTGATGATATGGTTCAACTACGACCGGGTAGACGCAGGTATTCAGTTTGAAACCATTGCCACATGGTTTCCTTCCATCGGCGCTAATTACCACGTAGGCATTGATGGCATTAGTCTGGCGATGCTCTTGCTGACGACCATTCTTACGCCCCTTTCGATTTTGGCGTCTTTCCAGATTGAAGAAAACCCACGTATGTTCATGTTCCTGTTTCTAATTATGGAAACGGCGATGTTGGGCCTGTTCTCTGCTCTGGATTTGCTCCTGTTTTTTGTGTTCTGGGAATTTGGTCTCGTTCCCATGTATTTCCTTATTAAGATTTGGGGTGGCAAAGACCGCGAATACGCTTCCTTTAAGTTTTTCGTGTATACCATGGCCGGTAGCCTGGGCTTATTGCTTTCTATCCAGATCATTGGCCTCTCGATGGGTACGTTTGACATTCCCCAACTGATGGACAAATGGGTGAACTTACAGGCCGGCGGCATTTTGCCCAATGTCAATTTGCCGGTTGACGCTGTTAAAGCAGTGGCTTACTGGGCGTTTGTGATTGCCTTTGCCCTGAAAGTACCGGTGTTCCCGTTCCACACCTGGCTGCCGGATGCCCACACCCAGGCTCCCACGGCCGGTTCCATGATTCTGGCCGGCGTCATGCTGAAGCTGGGCGCGTATGGGTTCCTGCGTCTGGTTGTGCCGTTCTTTCCCGAACAGGCCAATCTAACGGCCGGTATTCTGGCTACCTTTGGCATGCTCAGCATTGTGATGGGCGGTTACGCGGCGTTTGGTCAATGGGACTTTAAACGACTGGTGGCTTATTCCTCCATCAACCACATGGGTTTTGTGGTATTGGGGATTGCGGTGTATGCGTATTCATACGGCCGTGCCCAATCCTTCGTGGACCCCGGTGCGACCACTGACGCTATCATGGCTACCAGCGGCGCAGTTTTGCAGATGTTCAATCATGGCCTGTCAGCGGCCGCCATGTTCTTCATGGTCGGCGTGATTTACGAGCGGGCGCATACCAGGGACTTGAAGCAATTTGGCGGTTTGTGGTCCATTATGCCGGTGTTCGGCGCGATTCTCATTTTTACCAGCATGGCCTCCCTGGGTTTGCCCGGTTTGAATGGCTTTGTGGGCGAATTCATGATCGTACGCGGCAGTTGGAACATTTTCACCGTCCAGGTTGCGCTCTCTATGTTGGGCCTGTTCATGACTGGCGCTTACATCCTCAAAGGCATCGGCGAAACGCTGCACGGCCCCATCAAAGATGAATGGCGCGGCCTCAAAGACATGACTTTCCGTGAACACGTCGTCATCTGGCCGCTGATGGCCCTTATGTTATCGCTGGGGATTTGGCCGCAGTGGTTGTTGGTTTTTATCAACGACACCGTTACCAAGCTATTTAGTTAAGTTAATAGGCTAAAGACTTTTTCTGTCTTTATTCTTGAATCTTCGGTTTATTAAGTATCTAAGGCTGGAAGAGGGTTTATGGATTTCCCATTTTTATCAGTCATTGCCCTATCGCCGATAGTAGCAGCCGTCATCATTTTGATGATTCCCAAAGAGCGGGGTGAAAACTCCCGCATGTTGGCCCTGGCCACCATGATCATAGGGCTGATACTGTCCATATACATTTACGTCGCTTATAACCAAAACCTACCTGATGCGCAGGCGCGTTGGGCAGACACGCTGATGTTTGTTGAGGAATACAAGTGGATTCCGGCCGTGAATATTGGCTACATTGTGGGCGTAGATGGTCTGAGCGCGACGCTTGTATTGTTGACGTCTATCGTTGGTTTGGGCGGCGTATTGATTTCCTGGAGCATTGAAGACCGGCCACGCGAGTTTTTTGCCTTCTTTATGCTTCTGGTAGCCGGTGTACACGGTGTGTTTGTCGCTGTAGATGGCTTCCTGCTGTTCTTCTTTTATGAACTGGCTGTGCTGCCCATGTACGTCATGATCGTGATCTGGGGTTGGAAGGAACGGCGCGAATATGCGGCTATGAAGCTGACGCTTTATCTGCTTATCGGCAGTTTTATTTCGTTCATCGCTTTCCTGGTTCTTTACTTTAATTTACCAGAAGCTGGCGTTGCGCAGACCTTCGATTTGCGCGTTTGGTCTGAGGCGAACTTCCCCTTTGATATGCAGCGTATCTGGTTTATGCCTTTGTTCCTGGGTTTTGCCATTTTGGCCGGTTTGTTCCCATTTCATAACTGGTCACCGGATGGTCATGTGGCTGCGCCAACGGCCGTGTCCATGATTCACGCCGGTGTTCTGATGAAACTAGGGGCCTACGCCTCCATGCGCGTCGGCATCCAAATTCTGCCCGAAGGCACAGTTTATTGGATGCCCTTCATCATCCTGCTTACCCTCATCAATGTCCTGTACGGCTCTTTCATAGCCATGCGCCAGCGCGACATGAAATACCTCATCGGCTATTCCAGCGTCAGCCACATGGGGCTGGTCTCCATGGGGTTTGCCACCATGACCCTGGTTGGCTTCACCGGGGCCGGCATTCAGATGGTCAGCCACGGCGTAATGACAGCGCTTTTCTTCTCTGTCGTCGGCATGATCTACGATCGTACCCACACCCGCAGCATGAATGATCTGAGCGGTATGCGTCAGGCCTTGCCCTGGCTGGTTGTGCCCTTCATCATTGGCGGTCTCGTTTCAATGGGTATGCCCGGTTTATCTGGGTTCATCGCGGAATTCCCCATCTTTATGGGCGTCTGGCAAGGCAGCAGTCTGCCGACAACGCCAGCGTTTCTCAACCTGGTTCCGGCCAACTATTTTCAAATTGTAGCTATCCTGAGCATTTTGGGCGTCATCATCACGGCCGCTTACATCTTGCGCGCCGTTCACACCGTCTTCTTTGGCGAATACCATGGTGAAAAATGGCACGATATGCGGCCGATTTTGCCCATAGACAAATTTACCCTGGTCATGTTCTGCGCGATCCTCATCGCCATTGGCGTCTTGCCTTCAATCATCGGTCCTATTGTTGAATCGGGCATGACGCCGGTCATCCATCGTATCCAAGAAGCACAGCAAACGATGACAGTCTTAGACAGCGTACAAGTGGTTGCCGCGAATTTACTGTCTTGGCTGGGAGGTGCATAAGTGAGCTCGACTCTCCCCCTCGAATGGGTTTTGGTGATATTACCTGAGATAAGCCTGGTTATCTTGTTAGCGGCCGTTCTCTTCTATGATCGCGCCCTAAAGCCGGAAAATCGGCGTAACGTTGGGTTGTTTAGTGCCTGGGGCGCTTTCGCCATTTTGCTTTTAACGTTCGCAATGTGGCTGCTTCTGGACATTCCCAACAGCCAGCAATCTCTTTCCGCTGACAGTCTGATTTGGGGAGGCATGATTCGCAATGATTTGATCACCCTGGTCTTTCGCGTCATCTTCCTCTCTGCTCTGGTTCTAACCAGCTTGATCTCGATTGACGTCAAGAGGCTGCAACGGGGTGAATTTTATGCGCTGCTGATAGCCGCTACTCTGGGTTTTAATCTGATGGCTGCCTCGGCAGACTTGATTATGCTCTACATTGCCCTGGAAACTGCCAGTATTTCTTCTTATGTTTTGGCCGGCTTTATGACCGAAGACGATCAATCTGCCGAGGCTGGCATGAAGTACTTCGTGTATGGAGCGATGGCTACCGGTCTGATGCTGTATGGCATGAGCCTGTTGCATGGTGTTTTCACCACAGTTGGTTTGTCCTCAACAAATATCTACCAAATAGGTCTATTTATCAGCAATGCGGGCACGATTCCCCCGGAAGCCAATGGCGTTATTTTGCTATCTGCTGCATTAATCATTGTTGGTTTTGGCTTTAAGATTTCGGCCGTTCCTTTCCATTTCTGGACGCCCGATGTTTACAATGGCGCTCCCACCAGCTTCACCGCTTTTGTTTCTACCGCTTCCAAAGCGGCCGGTTTTGCCATCTTTTTGCGCGTTCTGACATCTGGGGCGTTTGGCGAGCCAGGCCAGGCTTCTTTGTGGTGGGCGCTGCTCATCTCCATGTGTGTCATCACCATGACGTTGGGGAACTTCGCCGCTATCTTCCAGAACGACATCAAACGCCTGCTGGCCTATTCCAGCATTGCTCAAGCCGGTTATCTGATGATTGGCCTGGTAATCCTGACCCCTGACGGCTCTGGCGCGACCATCTTCTATCTATTGATGTACATGTTCACCAATATCGCCGCTTTTGGTGTCATCATTTTGATCAACAACGTGTCTGGTACCAATGATTTGCGTGATCTGTACGGCTTAAGTCGTCGTTCCCCATATCTGGCTTTGGTGATGTTGTTTGCGCTGTTGTCGCTTGGCGGTATCCCGCCAACGGCCGGTTTTATCGGCAAGTTTTTTGTGTTCAAAGCGGCCGTGGACGCCGGCTATTGGTGGTTGGCTTTGCTAGGTATTCTAAATGCCTTCGTCGCCCTTTATTACTATCTTTCCATTGTCAAATACATGTACCTTTACCGGGCCGATAACGAAGACGTGCCGATTCCAGTGTCCCGGGCCGCTCAGATTGGTCTGGCCGTATCCGTCTTTTTTATTATTTTCTTGGGTGTGTACGCTGGTCCTGCTTATGATTGGACGCGAGAGGCAGCAACCGCTTTCTTTTCGCTGACAGGGTAACAGGCTGTCTCGTCAACACATTGTCACCGATATGAATTGTGATATAATGCGCAAACCGCGCATTAAAAAGTAAAATTGTGTCCCGAAAATCAGACATAAACCAGACGATAGTCATGACCAATCTGGTGGGTCAGGTTGGTTGTGTGACCGGGTTTGTTGCCCTTTTAATTATAGGCGTTGCCTTTGGCGCCGGGCGATTTCTTGACAGCTACATGGGTACCCGGGGTGTTTTTACCGTCGTATTTATGTTAGGTAGTTTCCCAGTTACCTTATTTGCCATGGTGCGCCTGAGCTTGATGATGGTAGCCAAAGCGCAAGCACGTATGGCTGAGATGGACGCAAGAAAAGCCAAAAATAACGACATGACATCAGAAAAAGAGGAAGCACATAAATGAAAAAAAGATACATCATTCTGATTTGTATCGCCCTCATGCTTATTTTAGGGTCGTTTGTGTCCTTAACAAAGCCGGTACGCCCCTTTATTCAGTTGCCGGGTGAAGTTTATCCGGGTACTGAAGGCTGGCCGATTCTTGGAGGACTCACCAATACGTTTATGTCTACGGTGGTGGCCTGGATTATGGTGGCGGCGCTGGCTTTTTCGCTTAAAGCTCGTACACGCACGGCCGATGAGATTCCCACCGGTTTCTACAACTTTTTTGAGATGATCATTGAGGCAGCCTATAATTTTGCCGAAGGTATTGCCGGACCGAAGGTGAAGAATTTCTTCCCCTGGTTTATGACCTTCATTTTGATCATTCTTACGACCAATTGGATGGGTTTGATTCCTGGTTGGGACAGCATTGGTTTTTATGAATGGAAGCCTCACAAAGCAGCCCTTGACGCTGAAAAGGATGCAGCCGCTAATGGCATAGAATTTACCGAAGAAGACTTCCATGAAATTGAACATTTAACCGATGAGGCCAATATTGGTGATTTGCGTGTTGCTCCTCTCTTTTTGTTTCGTGCGGACGTAAATGCGCAGGAAGATGCGGTTGTCGAAGAAGACAGTCATGGACGAGGTATTGGTTGGAATCCAGAAACGGCCGATTGGACGATTGTGCCTCTGCTCCGACCTGGAGCCACAGATTTGAACTATACGCTGGCCTTTGCGCTCATTGCAATGACCATGGTTCAATATTTCGGCTTTAAGTATTTGGGTAGCCGCGGTTATCTTTCCAAGTTTTTCCCGTTTATTGGGAAGGGGTGGGGTAAAGAGGTGTCCAAGAATCCCATTAAAGCCATTGACCCGGCCGTGGGTATTCTTGAACTTATCAGTGAGATTTCCAAAATTATCTCATTTGCCTTCCGTCTTCTGGGTAATATCTTCGCCGGTATGGTGCTGCTGTTTGTGATGGCTTACCTGCTGCCGGTGATCAATGTGGTCTTTTTTGGCCTCGAGTTTTTCGTGGGCCTGATTCAGGCGCTTGTGTTTGCGCTGTTGATGTTAATTTTCATGGTGAGCGCCACTGAGAGCCACCATGGCGATGAAGAGCATCACTAATTCCTTAAGAAAAATCAGAATCAGTTGGAGGATTAGACATAATGGATGAACTAGCTGCTTTGGCATTGGCGAACGGTTTGAAGGCAATTGGCGCGGGCTTGGCCATGACGGGTGCGATTGGCGCTGGCGCTGGTATTGGTATTCTGGTAAATGGTGCGGTGCAAGGTATTGCCCGTAATCCTGATGCCAGTGGTAATATCCAAACGAATATGATCTTGGGTATCGCCTTCGCCGAAGCTGTTGCTATTTATGCGTTGGTTGTGGCCCTCATCATTCTGTTCGTGGTCTAGGTCAATACGAAACAGCCTGTTAAGGTGTTGGTTAGACAAGTAAGGGGAATAGAATGGAAGCATTAGGCATTAATATTGGTTACCTCATCATGCAGATTTTGGGCATTACTGTCCTGCTGCTGTTGTTGAAAGGTGTGGCTTTTGGCCCAATTTTGCGCGTGCTGGACGAACGGAAGGCGCGTATTGCCAAGGGGCTGGAAGATGCACGTCAGGCGGCGATTGCTCGTGACAATGCAGACGCCGAAGCGAAGAAGATTTTGGATGCGGCCCGCGCTGAAGCGGCCAAGATTCGTTCAGATGCGGCCGTGCAGGCTGAGGAAACCGGCGCTGGCATTCTGGCCAAAGCGAACGAAGACGCTAAGTCTGTGGTTGCTGGCGCCCGCGAAGACGCCGAAGCGGAGCGGAACCGTATCCTGGCTGACTTGCGTGGTCAGGTGGCAGCCATTGCAATTGCGGCTGCCAATAAGATCGTGGGTGAGTCTTTGGATGAATCGCGTCAGCGTGCGCTGATTGCCGACTTCTTTGCCAAAGTACCGAAGAGCGTTTCATCCTTGAGCGGTGACAAGGCGGTGGTTACTAGCGCCTTGCCCTTGACGGATGAAGAAAAGAAGAATGCAAAAGCAACTTTGACTGCCTCCGATGTTACTTTTAACGTAAATCCTGGCATATTGGGCGGGCTGATCATTCGCGTAGGGGATCAGGTCGTTGACGATAGTGTTGCTGGACAGATGGGCGCTTTGCGGGACTCGTTAAAGTAGAGTTTTGCTGAGCGTTGGCTCTCGTTAGAGGAATGGAGAAGGTGTGAACGGCCGTTTCCTATTACGGCCGTCTGCTACACAAATGCCGAAAAAGGCCAGGGATAAGCCGACCCTGGCCTTTTTTCTTGCCACAAATCAATAGACCTGGAGTAAATTGGCAAAATGAACCTGAATTTACCGGATGAATTTGTCGCGCCTGATTATGCCGGCGGGGTCATTGGCAACGTGCCAGGGACGATAGCCGCTTTGTTGGGTGTTCCTTTTGCCGGGTTACGGCCGTTAACACCCGATCTATGGCAGCCGCTTGGTCACGCCAAACGGGTCGTCTTGCTTATTGTAGATGCGTTTGGCTGGAATTTGTTCCAAAAAGAGCGGGGAAATTTGCCCCAATTCATGAACGAAGCGGCCATAGAAGGCCAGATCGCCTCGATTTTCCCCTCGACGACGGTCGCCGCGTTAAGTAGTCTGTGGACAGGATTAGGACCGGCGCAGCACGGCATGGTGGGCCTCAACCTGTTTATGCCCCAATACGCCGTCACCATGCAAACCCTGGCCTTTACGCCAGCTTTCGACAAGTACCCGGATGCGCTCATCAAAGCGGGGTTGGAGCCGGAGGCGTTTTTGCATGGACCTGGTTTTGCCGAGCAATTAGCCGCCGGTGGCGTGCCCACCTATGCCTTCAAAGGACGCGAGATCGTTCACTCGGCGCTGAGCAAAATGCATGGACGTGGCGTGGCTGTTGATCAGGGCGTTTTTACTGTAGCCGATTTGTTTGTCCAGATGCGGAAGCTGTTGGAGGCTAAAGCGGGTGAAACCCTGTTTGTCAGTGCGTATTGGCCGACGATTGACACCTTGAGCCACGCTTATGGCTGGGATCATGCGTCCGTGGCTGCGGAGCTTCGGGCGATTTTAACACAGCTTGAACAAGAATTCCTCAAGCCACTCAGCCTGGCTGCCCGACGAGACACGGTGTTCCTTTTGGTGGCAGATCATGGTCAGATCCACACGCCGGCGGCGCAGCAAATTTATCTGGAAGCGCATCCAGAACTGCAACAGATGTTGTTTATGACCCCGGCCGGGGAACCACGCACGCCTTATCTTTACGTACGACACGGCCGTCAAACGGACGTCATGAACTACATTCAAGATAACCTGGGCCATGCAATGGTTGCCATACCGTCCCATACTGCCTTGTCGGCCGGATTATTAGGCCCGGCGCCACACGCTCCGGCAGCAGCCGAGCGGGTAGGCGACGTTTTGGTGACGATGCGCTCCGGGCATATTCTCTTGCTTGAAAAGCAACGGGAATCGGCTAAGAAAATGATAGCTCGTCATGGGGGCATGACGGCCGCTGAAATGCAGGTTCCCTGGTTAGGTTACAGATTGGATGCGTAGATGATTTCCGCCAGCCCCGTCACAACTTCAGCCACGGCCGTTTCGACCACGGGCGTTAGTGTGGCGACCAGGTTGGTAGCCTGGGGTTGGATGCCGATAAGCGCAACTTCACAGGGGGAAACGGCCGTTAAAAACCGCGCCAGCATATAAAGCGGCATCGTATGACTGGACGCACTCAGCCCGGATGTGGCCTGCCAGGGCAGCCAGCAAATGCTGCCCGGTTCCCTGTCCATCAAAGCCACGTCAATGAACAGCACCAGATCAGGGGCAAAACGGCGGATCGGACCGGTGTGGTTTTCTGGGGCATGACCGCCGTCCACGAGCAGGATGTGTGGGGGAACGGCCGTTTCCGAAATTCGCGCCAACCGACGGACAACAACCCCACCAGCCGCGTCATCCCCGCGCAGTTCATGCCCGACACCTACAATTGCCAGCCGCAGGGGTCTACCTGGTGGATCACTCTGCTGGCGCAGTTGGTTCAACGTCTGCGCCAGCGAGCTTTGCCAGGAATAATTGGAGATCATCATCCGTACCATAATAAACTGTAAACGCTTCTTTACTCGTAGCCGCCAGTTCCCACTCTTTGTCTGACATCTCGATGCAGTTAAAGCGACAGCTCTCCACACACTGAGCGCAGTATGTGCAGCGGTCCATGTGATACTTCATGACAAAGCGTTTCTCTTTTTTGTCAATCGTAATCAGTTCAATCGCGTTGGCCGGACAATCTTTGCTGCACAGGGCGCAGCCCGTACAGTTTTCAGAATTCCAATGAAGTTTGCCACGCAGGCGTTCCGGCGCTTCCAGCCGCTCAAATGGATATTTTTGGGTTACTGGCGGCTGCCAGATTGAACGCCAGATATCGCTAAACATTGTTGCGATTTTCATATGCTGCTCCATTCTCTTACATTGGCCGTGGTTGTAATCGTGGCTAGATTAATTGAATGGCAAACAAAATGAGCCATTGCGCCAGGACCAGCAGCGCGCCATAGCGCCACCACATGCCTACCGTTTGGTCAATCCGCAGGCGGGTCATGAGCGATTGCAGCCCGGCCAACACCACCAACATGCCCACCGTCTTCAGCAGAAATTCGAGTGGGTTGCTGAAGCCGCCCATATAAAAAGACGTGATCAACGTCAGGCCAATGACCAATTCCACAGCCTGCCCCAGGTGAAAAACGGCCAGACCCCGGCCGCTGTACTCGGTCATCGCCCCGGCCACAATTTCTGTCTCAGCTTCCGGCGAATCGAAGGGTGGCAGTTCCAACTTGCCCATCAACCCAATCAGCGCCACGACAAAACCGATTGGCTGCATGATTAGCATCCAGGTATTGGCTTCGGCGTATGCCGTAATTTCGCTGATTTGCCAGCTTCCGGCCACGATAGCCGGTCCCAACAAGGCCAGCAGGAAGGGGGCTTCATAAGCAAAAAGCTGCGTCAAAGCTCGTGTTGCGCCTACCAGGGAAAACCGGTCGTGGGTGTTGGCTCCGGCGAGACCGGTACACAGCGTCAGCAAGCTGAGCATGTAAACGGTGACGATAAGGTCGCCGGGGAAGCTGAACGCCGGCCGCAGCCCGGCCATAGGTACGTACAGCGCGGCCGTTAGCGCCCCGGCCAGAGCGGCGATGGGCAAAGCCACAAACAAAAAGGGATTCACATGATCGGGCACAACTTCTTCTTTCGCCAACGATTTGATCGTGTCGGCAAAGGGTTGGAACCAGCGGGGTCCCAGCCGGTTTTGCAGCCGGGCGATGATCTTCCGGTCTATCCATTGGAAAAACAGACCGGTGACAATGACAAACAATCCGCCAGGAAAGATGAGCAGGGCAGCTACGTTTATGACGCTTTCCATAGTTACACCTTCTTCGCGTAATACTCAATGCCAAATTGACGCAGGCGTTCCCACGTCCATTGATCGTGGCTGCCCTCCGAAGAGCAAACCACGACGCCGCGATCATTGCAGGAGAAGCAGGGGTCAATGCCTACCAGCAGCATGGGCACGTCGGCCAGGTGGTGGCCGATGGACAGAGAGAGGACAGAGGCCATGTTGCACAGGGTGGGTGTGCGAACCTTGACCCGGTCTGGCTGTTCGGAGCCGTTGCTGCGAATGTAATAAAAGACTTCGCCGCGGGGCGCTTCAACGCGGCTGATGACTTCGCCGGGCTTGATGCGCCGCGGAAATCGTTTGACTTGCAGATCGCCGGGTGGCAGGTTGTCCAAAATTTCTCGGATAAGCCGGAAACTCTCGAATAATTCTTTCAGGCGCACCACAAAACGCGCTCGCAAATCGCCGGCCGTTTCAATCACCACATTGATGGGAAAGTCGTTATAGGCGGCATAGGGAGCGTCCAGGCGCACGTCGCGCATCACACCAGAGGCGCGAGCCGTTGGCCCGACGATGCCCAATCGCTGCGCGTCCTGAAGTCGGGTGACGCCGATGCCGTGGGTTCGCTGCAAGAACATGCCGTCGCTGGTGGTGACGTTGAGGTAGTGGTGGGTGCGTTCTTCCAGAAAGTTAATGCCATCCAGAATGACCTGGCGCTGGGCGTCGGTCACGTCGAATTTGACGCCGCCCAGGACGTTGGCAGAATAATTCACCCGATTGCCGGTCAGCGCTTCCAGAATGTCCATGATGGTTTCGCGGTCGCGCCAGGAGTACATAAACAGGGTGTCGAATCCGGCTTCGTGAGCGGCGATGCCGAACCAGAGCAGGTGGCTGTGGACGCGCTCCAGTTCGGCGACCAGTACGCGAATGGCCTGGGCGCGTGGCGGCGCTTCCACTTCGGCCAGGGCTTCTACGCCGAGGGTGTAGGTAAGGGCATGAATGTGGGAACAGATGCCGCAGATCCGTTCCACCAGGTAAAGGTTTTGCGTCCAGTTGCGCGATTCGGTCCCTTTTTCGATGCCGCGATGCACGTAACCCAGGCGCACGGTGGCGTCTGTGACGACTTCGCCATCTACGGCGAATTCAAAGTGGCCCGGTTCTTTGAGCGCCGGATGTTGGGGGCCGATGGGAACGATAAATTTTTCTTTTTTAGGTGTGTTGACAGTAGTCATAGGATTTTCCCTTGGATTGTTTAGCAATCGCTGGATGGGGAACCTTCGGCTGCAAATTCTTTGCGTAAGGGATAGACGCCGGTCGGCCAGTTGTCGGGTAGAAAGAGGCGGTCGGTGTTGGGAGTGTTTTGCACGGTGATGCCCAACATTTCGCTTAGTTCGCGCTCGAAGAAGCTGGCGGAGGGAATAATGGAGCAAATGCTGGGGATAACGGCCGTTTCCTTCCCCACTCTCACGCACAATGTCACCACGGCCGCACCCGCCGCAAAGTGGTATAAGACCTCCATGTCCCCGGCCTCCGTTCCTAAATCCAGACCGGTGATGGTGATGAGGTAGCCCCAGTTGGCGTCCATCAACGCCTGGATGGCGTTTGGCAGGTTGCCCGGCTGGATGAAGATGATGGGGGAATCGGCACGGCCGTTGCCCGTAACCTTGATCCGCCGTGTCTCTGTTTGCTGTGTTCCCCACGGGGCCAACAGCTTTTGCGCGGCCAGCAGCGCCGTTTCTGCCTGCACCTGTACCGATTCTTTAAGCTTCGACTGCATCATATACCTCCTCCGTCTGCTCTGGTTTAGGCGCGGCTTCCGGTGGGACACCCTGTTTGATCGCCGTCAGCAATTTGACCAGACCATCAATAATCGCTTCCGGCCGTGGCGGGCAGCCTGGGATGTAGGCGTCTACCGGAATAACTTCGTCAATGTGCCCAACGACGTTGTAACAGCCCTGAAAAACGCCGCCGGAAATGGCGCAAGAACCCACCGCCACCACAAATTTCGGATCGGG
>CALFEW010000958.1 GCA_937958365.1 uncultured Chloroflexota bacterium
TCTACGCCTGCGCCAACGCCTGCGCCTGCGCCCACCCGCCGCGCTGCCCCGCCGCCGGCCAGGGTCGTTGTGCCGACTGCCAGCCGTCCGGCTGAACCGCCCAAACCGCATCGCCGCCGCGATTGGCATGGATGTTTGGTGCGCACGGCCGTTATCGGTCTGGTAGGCGTTATTTTGTTCAGCATCATCGGCGTCATTGCCGCCGCTGCGGCCTACACCAGCATCGCCCGCGACCTTCCCTCCGTGTCTGAGTTGGAAGAGCGCGTTAGCAGCTTTGAGACCGCCCGCATTTACGACCGCTACGGCAGCGAAATTTACGCTCTGGCCGATCCCAACACCGGCAACCGCACCCGCGTCACCCTGGACCAAATCTCGCCCTACCTCATCCAGGCCACCATCGCCACCGAAGATTCCCGCTTCTACGACAATCCCGGCTTCGATCCCATCGGTCTGGCCCGCGCCGTCTTCCAGGCCGTGCGCGAAGGTGAGCAAATCGCCGGAACCAGCACCATCACCCAGCAGCTTGTGCGCGCCGTCTTACTAGACGAAGAAGAACGCACGGAGCGCACCGCCCGGCGCAAAATCCGCGAGATCATCCTGGCTGCCGAATTGGCCCGCACTTACGAAAAAGACACCATTCTAGAGCTGTACCTCAACGAAATTTATTACGGCAACCTGGCCTATGGCATCGAAGCCGCCGCCCAAACGTACTTCGACAAATCGGCCAAAGATTTAACCCTGGCCGAAGCCTCCTTGCTGGCCGGTCTGCCGCAAGCTCCGGCCGCCTGGGACCCCTACACCGCCCCGGAATTGGCCGTCGGCCGGCAGTGGGAAGTGCTGAACTTGATGCTCAGCGATGGTTACGTAACGACCGAAGAGGCGCAGGCGGCATTGAATGAGATGAATGTGCGCGTCTACCAGATGCGGCCCAGCGTGCGCGAGATTGAATACCCGCACTTCACCTTCACGGTGCTACAGCAGGCGGAAGAACTGCTGGGCGCGCAATCCATCTATCGGGGTGGGCTGCGTATTTACACCACCCTGGACCCGGCCGCCCAAGACCTGGCCGAACAGACGTTGACGGCTAACCGTGGCAACCTTCAAGCCGGTGGGGCCAACAACGCCGCCCTGGTCGCCATCAAACCGGACACGGGCGAAGTGCTGGCCCTGGTAGGCAGCGTGGACTTTTTTGACGAGACGATTGATGGGCAGGTGAACATGGCGCTGGCTCCGCGTCAGCCTGGGTCCAGTATTAAACCGCTGGTCTATCTGACCGCGTTGGAGAAAGGCTGGACGCCGGCCACGTTGATTTGGGACGTGCAAACGCAGTTTGCGGATGGGGCCAACCCGCCTTACATGCCGAAGAATTTTGACGATGCATTTCATGGACCGTTAAGGGTACGGCCGGCGCTCGGCAACTCTTATAATATCCCGGCCGTCAAAGCGATGGAATTTGTTGGCGTCTGTAACTTTATCGCCAACGTGCAAAAGATTGGCCTGACGGCCTTGCAAGACGAGGGCTGCGCCGAAGCCGGTCAGCCACGCAATTATGGTCTGTCGTTGGCTTTGGGTGGCGGTGAAATTCCGCCGTTGCAAATGGCCGGTGCGTTTGCCGCGTTAGCCAACCAGGGGCGCTATTTGCCGCCTTACACCATCACCCGCATCGAAGACCGGCAAAATAACATTTTGTATGAGCAGGTGGCAAAACCGGCCACCGAAACGCAGGTGGTACGGCCGGAACACGCTTACCTGTTGAGTAACATTTTGTCTGACAACAACGCCCGGTTGGAAGAGTTTGGGCAGAACAACCGGTTACAAATTCCCGGTCATCGGGTAGCCGTGAAAACCGGTACGTCGGGCAGTTCGGCCAACGATGTGCGGGATGGGTGGACCATTGGCTATTCGGCGCATGTGGTAACGGCCGTGTGGATAGGCAACACCAGCAATCAGCCCATCGCTGCCGGGCAATCTGGCTACCAGCTTGCTTCCCCCATCTGGAACAGCTTCATGACCCAGTACCACGCCGACAAGCAGCCGCTAGACTTCGTCCGGCCGCCCGGCATCATCGAAGCCGAAATCTGCGCCGATTCTGGTACTCGCCCCGGCCCCGACTGCGCCAACCGCACCGTCGAAGTGTTTGCCGGTGACCAACCGCCGCTGGATAGCAGCTACGACTTCAGCCAGGTCGTGCCCGTTGACCTGTGGACCAATCTACGCGCCAACGAAAGCTGTACGGAATCCATTTACGAATCCAACTTCTTCACCATTTTGGTCAGCGGCAGCCCGGAAGTTCAGGCGCGGGAGCGCCTGTTGGCCCAAAGCTGGTTGGAGCAGACAACTCCCGGTCAGGCCTGGGCTTCTCAACGCAATATCGCCCTTCCCCTCAAACTGCCGCCCGAACAAGCCTGCGACGCCAACACGCCCCGGCCGGAACTGACCATCACGCAGCCTACCGATAACACCGAAATCAGCGGCAAGGTGGAAATTCAGGGCACAGTCAAAGGACCAAACTTTACCGGTTATCAGGTGGAATGGGGCATCAGTCACGATCCGGGTGGCTGGGGCGTCGTTCAGGAACGCCGGACTGACCAGGTGGAAAACGGCTTACTCGCCACCTGGGTTCTCACCGACCTCGACGCCAGCGGCCCTGTGACGATACGTGTCCTGATGTATGGCCCTGATAATCCATACACCCCGGAAAACGATCCGGTAGTTTTGGAACGTCGTGTCCTGCTAACCCTGCTGGAACCTACGCCAACACCTACGGGCACGCCCACGGAGACGCCAACACCTACAGAAACGCCCACGCCTACAGGCACGGCCACAACAACGCCAACGCCGGAAAGCACGCCAACCACTCCGGCCGCTACACCCACGGCAACCGGCGTCCCGGATGAAGACGAGATGACGCCCACGCCAACAACCGAACCTGCCCCAACGGCTACCCCCTGATCCTCATCTTTTTCTGATCCTCGCTTTTTATTGTAGAGACCACAAAGCCTTTCCGCTTTTGTGGTCTCTACACGTTTCTGGCGCAAAGAAAGCGTGAATTCTGGGAAAAATTCCGCATAATTTACGCTCCGCGCATAGACGATGCTATCCCCCCCACTTACAATGCCCACTATCGCCTCCATTAAATGGGATCGCGAAAACCATTCAGTGAGCTGTCTACTGGAAAAACATTGTGGGATACATCGA
>CALFEW010000959.1 GCA_937958365.1 uncultured Chloroflexota bacterium
GAACAATCTGTAACCCCACTTGCATATCTAATTGACTCTGGAAATTCAAAACCTTCAGAAGGAGAGTTGGTTGTTGCCTATGTGTATTTGATACTTTCACAGGTATCTCCGGTTCCCGAAAGTCATTTGTATGGCGTAAAAAACGGAATCATTGTGGCCCTGGATGTTTCTCTTTTGCCAGTATCAGATAATACTATTCCAGCTATTTTAGATGCATATGGACAACCAAGTGAAATCTGGTTGCTAACGGCAAGTGCGCCAATGGATGATGTTCTTGGGTTCTCCTTAACGTTATTTTATGCTCAACATCACTTTATGTTGACATATAGTAATTGGGATGGAGAAATAATAGATGGAAAAGTTCGCGGCTGCTTATCTGGTGAAGAAGAAAGTTTACATCTGGTAACATGGTCTCCACAAGAGGAATTAACATTTGTAGAAGCAGAGCATGGATTGCATGAACCTCGCCCCATCATATATGATCTGCCATTAGAAGAAGCAACTGGAATCAGTGTGCAGACTTTTTACGAAACGTTTAAGAACGGAAGCGAACCGATTTGTTTAGAAACGCCAACAGAGTTATGGCCTGGCCCATAGTCACTCTCATTTAATGGCACAGAGGAACGGCCGTTCTGCCCACAGCTTACGAAGTTATTCCAGGAGATGGGGTGGAAACGGCCGTTCTGCCCACAGTTCATCAAGTTTAGCCAGGTGGTGGGTGGAAACGGCCGTTCCCCGTTCATTGTTCCCTGTTATCTGTTCATTGTTAGCGGATGTGGGTGGGGAACGGCCGTTCCACCGCAATGCCCTCATCCCCATCTGCAATGCCCTCATCCCCACAGGGACGGCCATTGAGAACGTAGGGATGACCATTGAGAACACAGGGATGAGCATCGAGAAGGTGGGGACAACCATTGAGAACACGGGGATGACCATTGAGAACACGGGGATGACCTCGCCCAGACGTAAACGTCCGGGCTATAAAACAACGCCGGGTAAACCCGGCTTTTGTATTTGTTTAGCCCGGTTCACCGGGCGTTGTTTGGTAGCCTGGAGCTTTAGCTCCAGGCGAAGCGAGCAAACGTTACCGCCAGTTTTGCAAAATAAGCAGCATGATTTGTGACACGGTCACGTTAATGATAATTGCCAGGGGAAACATCAACGTGAACCCCACCGAGGGCAGGGAGTTTTTCGTCTGGTCCTGCGCGTATTCCAGCACAGCCGGCTGCGGAGCCATCATGCCGGCCAGCAGACTGTAAGGAATCTTCAGCCCTTTGTAGCCCACCACCATCGAAATGAACGTGGTCACAATAATCAGCGCCGTGCCAATCGCCAAAATCAGCCAGCCATCGCCGCCGATAAAGGCTTGCACCAAAGCGTAGCCGGAGCGTACGCCGATGGCCGCCAGCAGCAAAATCAGGCCAAACTGGCGCAAAATCAGGTTGGCGCTGTAAGGCATGGTCCAGATGATGGGACCGGTACGCCGCAGCGCGCCCAAAATGAGAGCCACCAGCAGTGGGCCGCCGGCCACGCCCATCTGAAAACTGCCGCCGCCGGGCAGCGGGATCGGGATCAGGCCGATGAACAATCCCAGGGTAATGCCCAGGCCCATCGTCAGCAGGTTGACGTGGCTCAGCGTGGCATAGGAATCGCCAAACAGGGCCACCAGCGTGGCGATTTCTTCGCGGGGAGCCAGCACGCGAATGCGGTCGCCCAATTCCAGCACGCTGTCGCCCCCGGCCAGCACCTCCACGTCGCCGCGCCGCAGATGGGAGACCAGCGCGCCGTGGGTCTCTTTCAGGTTTAGCGAGGCGATGGGTTTGCCAACGATGGCCGGATTGGAGACAAACAGACGGCGGCTTTCGTAGATGGCGTGTTCGTGGACCAGATTCTCTGGCGCGACTACGCCAAAATCGGCTTCCACGCGGTCCATGTCCTCTTCTGTCCCGGCGATGACGATCTGGTCGCCCAGGCAGAAGGTGGTATCGCCGCCGATGAGGCCGATTTCGTCCGGGCGGTAGATGCGGCCAAAGAGGGCGTCCCAGTTGTGTTCGCGTTGGAGTTGGCGGAAGGGGAGGAGGGTAACGGCCGTTTCCGTCACCGTAATCGTCCGATAACCCAACTCCTGAGCCATCGGGTACACCTTGCGCAGGCTGTACGCCTCCGCCTTAAAATCTACGCGCCACAGGCGCAGCGTGATGGCGATCACCAGCATCCGCCCCAACACGCCCATCGGGTAAACCACCGAAAAACCCACCACCGCCTCGGCCAATGCGACGTCTGGTTGGGGTAAATTCACCTGCAAATAATCCAGCACGCTGGCCAGCGCCGGCGTGTTATTCGCCTGTCCGGTGAAGATGCCCACCAGACTGGCCGGGTTCAATTGCAGCCAGAGACCTATCGGGAAAAGCAGCAATGCCGGCAGCAGCAGGCTGCCGATGATGAACAACACCTCGCGCAGCCCTTCCCGCTGGAATTTGGCAAAAAAACCCGGCCCATTGCTCAGGCCGATGGTGTAAACGAAGAGGACCAGCCCTAAATTCAGGTAAGCGTCGGGGATGTTCAGGTCGGGGTCTAGCGCGCCAAACGCCAGGCCCACAAACAAAACGGCCGCTACCCCCAACCGATTGCCGCGAAAGCTCACTTGACCCAGCCAGTAACCCAAAGCGGCTACCAGAAAGAGCAAAAGCAGCGCGTTGTTTTCTAGAATGGTGATCATCATCAAAAAAGCCTGGCTTCCTGAGAAGCCAGGCTTTTGTCGCCTGGGACTATTCCTTGTACATAGACTCGATTTCCGTCTCGAAGTTCTGGTTAACGATGCGCCGTTTGATCTTTAACGTGGGCGTCAGTTCCCCATCTTCAATGGTGAAATCGCGCGGCAGCACCCGGAAATCGCGCACCTGTTCCACGCGGGCAAAATGGACGTTGACGTGTTCGTCTATCCCTTTTTGCAGCGTTTCCCGGAGTTTGGGGTGGGTGTGCAGTTCCTGCCCGGCGATGCCGTTTTCGGCCGCGAATTTATTGGCGGCCAGGGGGTCTAGCGTAATGAGGGCGGTGATGTATCGCCGCTGTTCACCGATGACCACCGCGTTTGCCACCATCGGCACGTTCTTGAGGGCGGCTTCGATGTTCTTGGGGGCGATGTTTTTGCCGCCGGACGTGATGATGATCTCTTTCTTGCGGCCGACGATAGTCAGG
>CALFEW010000960.1 GCA_937958365.1 uncultured Chloroflexota bacterium
CGGCTATGGTTATCCCATCTTCAATTATTATGCCCCGCTGACCTATTACGTGGGACTGCTGTTTGAAGGGCTGCCGGGGCTGGATGCGGTTGCCGGAGTGAAGGCCGTCTTTGTATTGGGACTGCTAGGCGCGGGCTTCGGCATGTATGGCTTTGTGCGCGACAATTGGGGGCGGCCGGCGGGGTATGTGGCAACGGCCGTTTACGTCTACGCCCCCTATGTGCAGTACATTGACCCCATCGCCCGCGGCGCGCTGGCCGAGGCGTTTAGCCTGGGCGTTTTCCCGCTGGCGCTGTGGGCGCTGGATCGTCTGCGGCGAAAAGTAACGGCCGTGCGTTGGGTGACGGCCGTTCTCCTCACCGCCGCCCTCATCCTCAGCCACAATCTGATGGCGCTGCTCTTTTTCGCTATTCTACTCGCCTGGACTGGGTGGCAGGTGGTGGGGGGGAGAATGGTCAATAGTCAACGGTCAATGGTCAATGGTCAACGACCCCAATCGCCAATCGCCAATCGCCAATCTCTGATCTTATTCAGCGCACTAGGTCTGGGGGTCGGGTTGGCCGCGTTTTTCTGGCTGCCGGTGGTAGTGGAGCGCAACGCCGTCAACCTGAACACCCTCATCGGCGCTGGCGACAATTACGACTTCCGCACCCATTTCCTCAGCCTGGCGGAGATGCTGGCCCCGACGCGCCGGTTGGATTGGGGGGCGACGGAGCCGGTGTTTGCCTTTAATTTGGGCGTGGCGCAATGGGTCTGGGGTGGATTGGGCCTGGTTTTGCTGCTGATGGGGCGCGTGCGCCAACGCGCCCAGGCGGCCTTTTTTGCCCTGGCGCTGGCGGCGCTGCTCTTTTTGATGCTGCCCGCCTCGACCTTCGTCTGGGAAGCCATCCCTATGCTGCCTTTTTTCCAGTTCCCCTGGCGGCTGATGGGCGCGGCGGCGGCGATGCTGGCCGTGCTGGCCGGAGCGGGTGTGGATGCGTTGTTGAGTGGGTGGCAATGGTCGGAGCGGGCGCAGGGAATGGTAACGGCCGTTTTCGTCGCCCTTCCTCTCTTGCTCGGTTTGCCCCTCACCCAACCCGCCCCCTGGCCCGATTTTGGCGACGTGTTTCCGCTGCGAATGTCGCTCATTGAGCATACCGGCCGTTGGTTGGGCACAACCTCCACCGCCGATTACGTGCCCGCGACGGTAGACATGGTTCCGGAGCGCAACGGCGACGTGGTGTGGGGTTTTACGGCCGGCACGCCCATAGACCGGGTGAATTATCGCGCCCTGCCGCCAGGCGTCACCGTTGAATGGGGCGAACTCAGCCCGCTTCACTTCCGCTACGAAGTCAATTCACCGGAAGATTTTATGTTTCGCCTCTTCCTGTTCGACTTCCCCGGCTGGACCGTGCGCGTAGACGGTGAAATCGTAGAGACTGAATTAGGCCGGCCAGAAGGTTTCATCGTCGTGCCCACGCCCGCCGGGCAACATACCATAGATGTGCGCTTCCAAAACACCCCGGCGCGCAATCTGGCCTGGGCCATCAGCGGGCTATCGCTGCTAATCACCCTGGCCGTAGCATTTCGGATTTCGGATTTCGGATTTCGGATTTCGGACTTCACAATTCACACTTCACAATTCACAATTCCCGACCGCTGGGTCTCGATTACTGTACTAACCCTTACGGCCGTCACCCTCCTCCTCCTCCAACCCCTCAACCTCCTGCACTACAGCTCCACCAACTACACCGCCGAACCGGCGCAGCAGGCGCTGTTCGCCGATTTTGGCGAGCAGATCGCCCTGATTGGCTACGACACCTCGGCCACCACCGCGCAGCCCGGCGACACGGTGACGGTGACATTGTACTGGCAGGGGCAACGGCCGTTAGACATCAACTACCAGAGCTTCCTTCACGTCCTGGGGCCAGATGGGGCGCTGGTGGCCCAATCCGACCACCTGAACCCCGGCGATTTCCCCACCCGTCGCTGGCCCACGGACAAATACGTGCGCGACGTGCATACCATCACCCTGCCCCCCGATTTGCCGCCGGGCGAGTACGCCATCCACGTCGGGCTGTGGGTGCAGGCGGAAGGCTGGCGGCTGCCCCTGCTGGACGCCGCCGGGCAGCAGATTGGTGACACCTATCACCTGTTTTCCCTGGCCTGGGGGCTTCGTGCGTAAAGC
>CALFEW010000961.1 GCA_937958365.1 uncultured Chloroflexota bacterium
GTGTGTACACGGCCGTTATCCCCGCCGGCGGTCTGCGCGACGCCTACGTGGATTTTGCCTGGCAATGCACCGGGGCGACGGCAACCATCAAGGTCTGCGCCGACGCCACCGGCCTGATTGACGAAGGCAGCGAAACCAACAACTGCCGCGAAGAAACCTGGGCCTGCGACCTCAACCCACCCACCTTCATTAGCGGCCCCACCGTAGACCAGATCACCGAACACACGGCGCGCATTAGCTGGCAAAGCAGCGAAGCCACCACCGGCGAAGTCTACGTCAGCGGCCAGGGCTTTAGCTATGGCCCGCCTATCCTCAGCAGCACGCCGGGTTTGTCCCATCAGGTCGTCGTCAGCGGCCTGCAAGCCGACCGCGATTACCGCTTCCAGGTGATTCTGGTGGATGGCGGGCAAAATCGCAGCAACAGTCCGGAACAGTTCTTCCGCACCGCCACCCTGTGCAGCGACGCGCCGGTCGTTAGCTCCCTGACCATGACCCAATACCCGGACACAGTCTACGAATTCTGGGCTTTACGCGCCAGCGTCACCGATCCCGCCTGCATGGACCGCCTGAGCTTTTTCTGGGATGGCGAGGTGATCGGCCGCGACTACAGCCCCGACGGCGACGTGTTCGAGGTGTACCTGTCGCCCCACGCCCTGGGGCTGACCCCGGCCCAATTCTTCGCCCAGAGCAAAGAGCTGCGCGTCCAGGCGTATAGCCTGGGCGGCGATGTCACGGCCCAGACGACGACCATCACTGTGCCCAACCGTCCCGCCCCGGCCACTGTTCACGGCCCGGCCGACGAGCAGATCGTGTACACCGCCGACCCCACCACGCCCGCCGACGCCCACCTATCGGTGACGGCTTATGGGGCGAAGTATGCCTGGGGCTGCACGTCGCCTTACGAACCGGCGGCCAACACGCCGCCCGGCGTGTCGCCGGTGCTGTGCAGCGACGTGGTCTCGCCGGTGAATTCGCTGCGCTTTAAGCTGAACGGCGTGACGCAAAACACGCAAACGCCCGCCGGACTCATCACCACCTACGACTTGAACGTGGGCGGCCTGAGCCTGGGCGACCATACGCTGGAAGTGTGCGGCCTGGTAGGCAGCGGCAGCGATTGGCGCTGCGATCAGCAAACGCTGCACGTGGAACAGGGGTCGGCCAATCTGGTGGTCTCGCGCAGCGTGACCCGTGTGGGCAACTATTTCCAGGCGGCCGTGCGCCTGCGCAATCAAGGTCTGGTCACAGCCTACATCGAAAACGTGTTTGACAACGCCACCGGTTTCCAGCACTCAAGTAAAGCCTTTAGCGGCGATTATGCGGCACGGCCGTATACCTACAACCCCGTTACCCGCGCCAGCGTCATCAACCTGGAAGACAGCGGCAGCGCCATCGCCATTCTGCCTGGGCAGGAGTACACCTTCCAATATAGGATGTCACCGCTGCTGTTTGAGAACAGCGGCAGCTACGCCATCGGCAGCCAGCCGATGCTCATCGTCTGGCGCAATGGCAGCCCCAGCGTCACCGTGCAGCACAAAAGCGTGGTGCGCGTGAATCAGTTCGTCTACGATGGCGACGGCGGCCCGCTGACGGCGCTGCCCGACATGGTGGCCGCTGCCTTCAGCGGCAGCGACTACGTGCTGGTGACCAATCCCGCCCAACTGCTGGCCCTGTACGGCGTCGATCAGGTTCCCGCCTTGCTGGGGCAGATGGCCCACCTGGCCTCGTTGAAAAACGGCGTCTTGGGCTACCTGGACAGCCAGGACAACTTGCTGCTGGACCGGTTGGTGGACCCGCGCCAAGGGCTGCACTGGACCGCCAGCCTGCACCCCAACTTCGGCGTCAAAAACAAAGGGTACATGCTTATCGTCGGCGAGACGGAGATTGTGCCTTCCTTCTACGTGGGCGAGAGCCACTTCACCACCTACGCCGGCATCCCTGACCATGTGTATGAGAGCGACCTGCCCTATGCCAACACCGGCGGCAACACGGCGCGGCCGGAACTGGTGGTGGGGCGCATCATCGGCAACAACGCGGCGGCGCTGCAAACGCCGCTGAGCCTGATCATCAACGTCTACGAGGGCACGGGCGGGCGCACCTTCAACCGCTCCCACGCGCTGCTGATCAGCGGCGCGGGTGATGGCGACACGAGCCAGTTTATACCGACGGTCAACATCATCCGCGACATTCTGCAAGGCGAAGGCTGGGCGGTAACGCGCTTCCACGCGGCGCAAAACCCCGGCGGCGATGATACCGACTTCAACACCTGGAAGCCATGGGCCATCAACCAGGATGTGCTGCTGTTCCGCGACCACGGCAATACCAACAACTGGGGCGGGATGCTGTCGTCGGGCAATGTCTCGTCGCTGAATCTGGCCCAGGGCAACAGCGCCCCCTTTGGCTTTGGCGTGGCCTGCCTGGCCGGCAACTACGAGCGCGACGGCGACTACAACCTGGCCGAGGCGTTCCTGGAATATGGCGGCGCGGCCTACATCGGCTCGACGGAGCTTTCGGAGCGGAGCACCAACAGCTATGCGGCGAAGGCGTTTTTCCGCCGTTGGCCGGTGACGGATTCTATCGGCGTGGCCTTCAACAATACCAAGATCGCCGTTTGGGATACCGACAGCGGTTGGGAATCGTTTGACCACGAGAAGCTGTGGGCCTATGAGTACAATTTGTATGGCTGCCCGAAGTATGGGCAGACGGGTGGGGGGGTGATGGCGGCTATGGCCCCAACCCTGGCCCCCGCCGCCCAACTGCCCCTCCAAATCCCCAACTTCACCGTGACGACGGTGGACGGTTACGACCAGGTGGAAATCCCCGGCGGCCTGCTGCGGCTGACGCCCGGCGGCTTCCAGACCCCGTACTGGAGTGCGCGGGTGGATTATCCGGCGGGGCAGCGGGTAACGGCCGTTCATCTAACCACCCTGGGCACGCCCACCGTCGTCAGCGGGCTGAATCTGCCCGTGACCGCGCCGGGCATGGACTGCGAAGGCTGCCCTGTGCTGCCCGCGCCCGACCCACTGGACACGGCCGGTTGGGTTCCCGACCTGGCGCAGAAATTCGACTGGCAGGTGGAAGAAAACAGCGACGGCAGCTCGACGTTGTGGCTGGCGGTTTATCCCTTCTTCTACAACGTGGACACGACCGACGCCCTGTATTACCGGGACTTCCTCTTCACGGTGGACACGCTGGCCGCCGACGTGCAGATTGACGCCTGGCTGGCCGCAGGTGACGTGGTGGCGGTGGGGGAAACGGCCGTTTTCAACCTCATCCTCCACAACGACGGCGCGGCGCAGGATGTGGTGGTGGAAGCGGCCATCAAACCGCTCGTCATCGAGGAGAGCGTGGGTGGGCTGCCGCTGCGCCGGCTGAGTGACCTCAGCGGCCCGGCCAGCCTGGACCTGACCTGGGACGCCACCGGCGCAGCGCCGGGTGTGTATCGCGCCGAAGTGCGGTTGCGTGACTTGCAAGGCAATCTGCTGGACAGCGAGACGACTGAATTTCGCGTAGGTGTGCTGGCGGGTGAGGGAATGGCATTAACGGCCGTGCCCGACTTCTTCCAGCCCGGCGATGAGATCACGCTGGCGTTTAGCTTCCGTAACAGTGGGGACGTGGCGTTGGATGGAACGGCCGTGATTCAGGTGCAAAGCGCCGACGGCCTGCTGCTGACGGCCGAATTCACCCATACCATCACGGCGCTGGCCCCAGGGGCAATCCTGAACCTGAACGATGTTTGGGATACAACGGCCGTCGCCGGTGGTGATTATCGCGTGGTGGCCTACGTGAAGTATGGTGGCGGCGTTTCCGAGCCGCTTCAGGCGCAGATGAGTACGCAGCGACGGGTCTATTTGCCTCTGGTAATGCGCCCCTAGCAGCCTGTCGAAAAAGGTAATCATTAACCGCAAAGGGCGCAAAGATTAGGAAAAAACTTTGCGCTCTTTGCGCCTCTCTGCGGTTAACTTCCCAGAGAGGCTTGGTAAATACAGATTTACACGGATTTTCTGTTGATTGGTCCGGATCTGGCCAGGCCGGTTTGAAAAATCACACCGATGGCCCGGCCACCCACAACTGCTGCGGCCAGAGGTGACAGGGTAACGGCCGTTCCACCACCGCCGCCAACTGCACCGCCTTTTGCCGATACAGTGGATAGGGTTCCGCCCGCTGCGCCACCTGCTGCGCCAGGCGACGGGCCAGCGCCTCATCGCCATCGGCCAGCGCCACGTACCCCATGATCAGGTCACGCTCCATCTCGGCCCAGATGCTTAAGCCGTTCAGTCGTGGAGCCTGGGCCAGCATTTGCGCCGCGTGGCCGGGTTCGGCGTTTGCGGTGTAAGCCATGGCCAGCGCCCCATGCAGTTGAAAGTTTAGCAGCGGATTCTCGATTGTGGCGGGCAGCGCCAACGCCTGCTGGAGTGTGGCAATGGCCGCGGTCATCTCGCCCGCCACCAGTTGCACCAAAGCCAGTTTATCCAGCCGATACCCCCACATCCGCGCCGTACTTTTGCCCACCGTTTCCTGGAGCATATTTTCCGCCACCTGCCGCGCCGCGCTCGTTTGCCCGCACCACAACAAACAATGCGCCCGCAGGCTCTCGGTCGCTGCCAGACCCCGTTTATCGGCCACAATGCGCAGCGTTTCGCCGGCCTGAGTCAGTTTTGCCAAGACCTGCTCCGTTTCCAGCCATAAGAAATGAATGGTTGCCAGATAGGTCAACACATAGGCTGCGCTGTGTACGTCGCCAATCGCCAGCACGCCGGCCAATCCTTCCTGACGATACTGAAAAGACGCCGCCAGATCCCCCAGATCGTAAAACATGCCCCCCACGTAGGCCAGACTGAGATTCAGCAGGCGTGGCTGCCCGGCCGCCCGCGCCCAGGTCAGGGCCGTTTGTGCCTGCGCCATCGCTTCGGTCAGGTCGCGGTTGTTGCGGGCCACACTGGCTAACCCCAGATGCGCACTGGCTCGGGTTTCACCCACCATGCTGTGTGGCCAACCCACCATCTGATCGGCCAGGGCCAACGCCTGCTGCGCGGCCTGATAGGCGGCCTGGTGCTGCCCCAAATCGCCGTGGGCATAGGCCGCCAGGTTGTAAAGGCGGGCTTGCAGCAAAAGATCGTTGGGCGTCAGGTCGGCCTGCGCGGCCTGTACCAGACGCAGCGTTTCTTCAAACTCGCTGCGTTGGGCGCATAAATCGGCCGTTTGGTAGATCAGGTTGGCGCGCACGGCCGTATTCCCCGTGAGGGCAATCGCCTGGCGCAAACTCGCTTCGCCTTCGGCAATGCGCAGCGTGCCCGCCAACAACGTACCGCGCAGCGCCAGCAGGCGGCGCAGCAAATCGTCGTCCTTGCGCCGCAAGCGGCCAAGCTGCGCCTGCACGTCGTCCAAAACGGCCGCAGCCGGTAGGGCCTGCCCGCGCCCAACGAGGGCGGGCGTGTTGTTTTCAATCGTTTCCAGCGCCACATCCAACAGCCCAGCGGCGCTGTAGTGCCAGGCGGCGACCAGCGCATCGGCGACGCTATGAAACCAATCGCCGGCCAGACGGTGCAGGCGGCGGCGCAGGGTAACTTCACCGGTGAGAACGCCATAGACGTAATCACGCAGCAGGGGTGGCAGGTGGGTCTGGGCGGCGTCGTGGATGAGAAAATGGCGCTGCAATTCGGCAACGGCCGTGGCCATCTCCTCAATGCCGCCCACCGTACAGGCCAGTTCCACCAGATAGGGATCGGTCAGATTCACCGGCTGCTGCAAGACAGCCAGCAAGAGCAGCAGCCGCCAGGCCGCCGGGGAGATTTGCTGGCGTACCGTGCGCAGCAGGTACGCGGCCACTTGCGGCTGCGTCTCCAACCGGGTGATGAACGATTCGGCCGCCGCCACGCCATCACCAGGGGTAGTTGGCTCGTTGGTCAGATTGCCCAGGGCCAGCCGCAGCAGCATGGGACTGCCGCCTGTTCTTTCTATCAGCCGAGCGGATAGGGCTGGAGTAAGCCGGTGGGGGGCGCTTTGCTCAATGAA
>CALFEW010000962.1 GCA_937958365.1 uncultured Chloroflexota bacterium
GCGCACGAGCAGGTTGAGGGCTGTCACCACGCCAGGGGTAAGGACAAACCAATCGCGCTGAACGGAACGGCCGTAACGCCGGGCCATCCAATCAATCACCGCCTCATAATAGCTGTCGGACGGCACGGTGTAGCCAAAGATGCCGTGTTGCGCCCGCGCCACCATCGCCTCGATGACCGCCGGCGGCACGCGAAAATCCATATCGGCGACCCACATGGGCAGCAGCCGCTCCGAACCATTTGCGGCGTCGGCCTGGTCGGTGGGCAGGAACTGGCCGTTCTTAAACACGTAGCCCCACTTCACGCTGTGGGTTCCGCTTCTATCAATTTCTATATCAAAATCAAAACTCATGGTTGCCTCCAAGAAATGATGGTCAATTGTCAGTCGTTAATCGTCAATCGTCAATCGTCAATTGCCAATCGTCAATTGACACTCCTATACCACCTGTAAATCGGGTCTAAATGAAATCTTAATCATTGCTAAGGTATAATGAGGACACTATGCAAACGATTCTTGTAGTGGATGACAAAGCCAACGTGCGCACACTGCTGCGCGAATATATGACCGAGCAGGGGTATCGTGTGGTGACGGCGGAGAACGGCCGTGTCGCTCTGTTCACCGCCCGTCAGGAAAAGCCGGACATCATTCTGCTGGACATTATGATGCCGGAGATGGATGGCTACACCTTCATGCGTACCTATCGCCAGGAAGCCGACGCGCCGATCATTTTGCTGACGGCCAAGCTGGAGGAGACGGACAAGGTGCTGGGCCTGGAACTGGGCGCCGACGATTACGTCACCAAGCCATTTGGGATGCGTGAATTGTTGGCGCGGGTGCGCGCCGTGCTGCGGCGCACCGGGCGTAATGACGCCCCGGCCGAAATGCTGCGGGTGGCCGACGTGGTATTGGATAGGAACGGCCGTCGCGTCACCATTGCCGAAAAAGACGTGCAGCTTACCCCTTCAGAATTTGACCTGTTGGCCGTGTTGATGGCTTCACCCGGCCGCGCCTTTTCCCGGCTGGAACTGCTGGAAAACCTGCAAGGTATCGCCCTGGAAAGCGCCGAAAAGACCATCAACGTCCACATCCGCAATTTACGCACCAAAATCGAGCCCGATCCGGCCAACCCGCGTTACGTCGAAACCGTCTTCGGCGTAGGCTACCGCTTCTGCACTGAATGAGGAAGCAAAGCTAACAGCTATCAACTAAAACCATGCGTTCACTTCGCGTCAAACTCATTTTCACTTTCTTAGCCATCAGCCTGGCCGGTTCATTGATTGCGGCGATTATCGTGCGGCAGTCGAATGAGCGGGCGTTTAACACACTGCTGCAAGAGCAGGGGCAGGCCAACGTGGTCAGCGAAGCTCTGGCTTACTACGAAACAAACGGTTCGTGGGAAGGGTACGGGCGGCGCAACCACGAGCATGGAGGTGGCTACAACCGATTTGACGCGCTTTTTGCCCTGGCGGATGAGAACGGCCGTATCGTCGTTGAAAATGGTCCATACCGGCGTGGCGCTCTCATGACGGCGGACCAACTGGCCGAGGGCATTCCGCTGACGGTGAATGGGGCAGTGGTAGGCACGGTGCTGCCGGTCGATCAGCCGCTGTCGCGCAACCCGGAAGAGCAGGCTTACGTGAGGCAGGTCAACCGGGCGCTGTTGATTGGCGCGTTGGTGGCGACGGCCGTGGCCATTGTACTGGCGTTTGTATTGGCGCGGACGCTGACACGGCCGTTGCAAGAACTCGCCGCCGCCAGCCGGGCCATGGCCGCCGGCGACCTGAATCAGCAAGTGCCCGTGCGCACCCACGATGAACTCGGCGATCTGGCGACCACATTCAACCAGATGAGTACCGAATTGACACGCGCCAACCAACAGCGCCGCCAGATGACCGCCGACATTGCCCACGACCTGCGCACGCCCCTCACCGTTCTCTCCGGCTACCTGGAAGCCATGGAAGATGGCGACCTGGCCCCCACACCACCCCGCCTGCAAATGATGCAGCAGGAAGTGAACACCCTCAAACGCCTCGTCGAAGATTTGCGCACCCTCTCCCTGGCCGACGCCGGCAGATTGGCTTTGCACAAAGAGCCGTTGGCCCCCCAGGAGTTATTAACTCAGGTGCAATCTGCTTATGCCCACCAGGCAGCGCAACAAAACGTGAATCTGACCGTCGCTGCGCCGTCCAGTTTACCTCTGGTCAATGTGGACCCGGCCCGGATGCGCCAGGTGTTGGGCAATCTGGTCAGCAATGCGCTGCGCTACACGCCGCCCGGCGGCCGCATTACCCTGGCCGCCGATCAGTCGGCTGAAGCCGCCGACCGCCTGCAAATGACCGTCGCCGATACCGGCGCCGGTATTTCACCCGAAGACCTGCCACACATATTCGACCGTTTCTATCGCGCCGACAAATCGCGCCAGGAAGGCGAGGGCGAATCGGGCCTCGGTTTGGCGATTGCCAAATCGCTGGTAGCTGCGCATGGCGGCGCGATCCGGGTCGTTTCCACGCCGGGCAGCGGCACGACGTTTACCATCTTGCTCTGATTGTTTTGCCGGGCATCCTACCAATTTCCCAACAGCCTCTTCTTCAAAACGCCATAGCTATTATTTATGGGCTATTTTCAGAACGGCCGTGATCCGCTATGTTCTAATGGTGTGAATCCCAATTCGGGCCTCACGACAAAGCGCGTTATAATGTGGGCAAATCTGCCACAAGACGTAACGCAAAAATCACCAAGACGAGCGAGGAACGGGCAGTATGATAAGCAATTACCAAACACAGTTTGCCAGCGCCGAGCGCGCAGAACCGACCAGTATCGCCGGGCATAACCGGCATTTCGCCAAACTGGAGTTACTGGGGCAGATATTAGATTCTGTCGAAAATGGCGTCGTCATCCTGAACCAGTATCGGCAAATTATTTATGCAAATCAGCCGATGGCTGTGTTTACCAATCTGGGGAATAAAGAGCGGGCCATCGGCCAGCGGATTGGGGAAGCCATCGGCTGCCAGCACGCCTTTGCTACCGCTGGCGGCTGTGGTACAACCGACTTTTGTCGTTCTTGCGGAGCGATTAAAGCCATTTTGCTGGCCCAATCCGGTGAGGCGAATACTCAGGAATGTCGCATCACCCGGGACGCCGGAGACCAGTTCGATGCGTTGGATTTGCGGGTGAAGGCAACGCCGCTGAAGACAAATGGGGAAACATTGACCATTTTTTCCGTGACCAACATCGCCGATGAAAAGCGGCGGCAAGTCTTGGAGCGGATCTTTTTTCATGACATACGCAATACCGCCACTGTGATCCATGGCGTCGCTGAATTGGTGAAGATGGAAATAGGCGAAGCGCCGGTGAGCCAGCTTCTTGACCAGGCTTCGCATAAGTTGATAGATGAGATTGACGCACAGCAGCAGTTGTTGGCGGCGGAAAACGGCCGTTTAGAACTTGAGTTCACCAACATGTTATCCAAATCTCTGCTGGAGGAACTGGTGGGCCTGTATGAAACGCTGGCAGCGGACAGAAGGTGTTTTGTTCAGGTAGCCCCCGACGCTGAAAATTTCATTTTGCTTACCGATAGGCCGGTGTTGGGTCGCGTCCTGAGCAATATGCTCAAAAATGCTTTAGAGGCTTCCGCTCCTGGCGATAGGGTGACGGCCGGCTGCCGGCAGGCGGATGGCCGCGTTTACTTTTGGGTACACAATCCTTCATTTATGCCGCCTAACGTGCAGCGGCAGGTTTTTCTACGCTCTTTTTCCACCAAAGGATCGCAGCGCGGGTTGGGCACGTACAGTATGCGGTTGTTGAGTGAACGCTTTTTGGGTGGGCAGGTCAACTTTACAACGGATCAGATAGCCGGAACAACCTTCACTGCAGATTACCCCCTACAACCAACCCGGCCGACGCCCGCACCCAGACCACCGGAACGGGAAACGGCCGTTTCCCGCCGCCGGTATCAATTCATTCCCCTGATGGCTGTTGATTCGCCGTCCACCGATTGAGAGGTCCATGGAAGCGGGTAAAAAGTATCAACCACTTCATGACTACTTGCAGCAGTGTGAACAAGATCAACTCGTTCTCACACTCACGGAGATCGAAAGGCTGCTGGGCGCTCCCTTGCCGCCGAGCGCCCGGACGCGCCGCGCCTGGTGGAGCAATCGCAGCCGGGGGGCTGTGCAGGCCGTCGCCTGGATGGCGGCCGGTTATCGTGTTCAGAAGTTGGACCTGACGGCGGAGCATGTGACGTTTGGTAAACCGGGCCTGGTTTACATCGTGCGGCGAAAGGGCAGCACCGTCTTGTGGGATGCCGACCTGATTCGGGCGCTGCGTTACCACATGGGGTTGAATCAGGCTGAATTTGCCCGTGAATTGGGCGTGCGCCAACCGACCATCAGTGAATGGGAGACCGGCGCTTATGAACCCAAACTTTCATCGTCCAAGCTGCTGACTTTTATCGCCGAACGAGCGGGATTTCCTTACAAGTAGACGGCCGTTGCTGCTCACTACCTTTGCACTTTTAAGAAATGGAAC
>CALFEW010000963.1 GCA_937958365.1 uncultured Chloroflexota bacterium
AGGGCGAAAATGTCTAAAAGCGCGGCCGACAAAAGCGGCCACGCCGTCCGCCTGCTGGACGATCCGAAGGAGATCATGCGCTCGTTTAAGCGGGCCGTCACCGATTCCGGCAACGAGATTGTTTTTTCCAACGACCCGGAAAAGGCGGGGGTGAACAATTTGCTGGGGATTTATAAGGCAGTGACGGGCAAGGATGAAACGGCCGTTCTCGCCGATTTTGCCGATGCTCGTGGTTATGGCGACTTGAAGAAGCGCGTGGCCGAAGTGACCATCGAGATGCTCACCCCCATCCGCGAGCGCCACAACGAATTGATGCAAGACCCGGCCGAATTGGACCGGCTAATGGCGATTGGCGCAGAGCAGGCGCGGGCCGTCTCGCAGCCAAAGGTGGACGAGATGAAGCGGATCATGGGTTTGGTGGTTCCTTAAAACGGAAATAGGATGGTCTCCTGGTGGTTGGATGTTGAAGATTGAAGATTGAGGATTGGGATGAGCGACGGCCGTTCATGCTTCTATCTTTTTTCTTCAATCTTTCTTCTGGAGGTGAGCGTGTTTAAGAAACAGATAGCTCCATTTTGGTTTGCTTTGATTGTTCTGTTGGTTTCGAGTCTGGCCTGTAATTTTTCGGGCACGCCGACGGCGACGGCCGTTCCTACGCCAATTCCCACGCAGGCGGTGGCCGCAGGTGACGCCACGGCCGTTTTGCCGACGGCCATTCCTTTGCCAACCCACACGGCCGTTCCCGCTCCGGCTACAGCCACCGAGACGGCTACGGCCGTTTCCCAGGCCGAAGCAACAGCGACGTTACGGTTACCGGCAGATAGCCCGACAACGGCCGTTTCGCCAACGCCGGCAATGGTCGGTACGGCCGTGCGCCTGTTTGGCCCCGGCCAGCAGGATGCGTTCAGCTTAGAACCCGGCGCGTTTAAGACCTACACCATCCAGGGCGTCAAATTCCAGCCGCTGTTTGTTTTTGCCGAAATAGACGGTGACGCTGACCTGACGTTGAAAGTGGCCGCAGGAACGGATACGGCCGTTGCCAATCCCGCGGCCGCTGCGCCATTGGCCGAAGCCGATTTTAGCCCGGCAGGACGGCCGGAAGTGCTGGTGTTTTCGGCGGATGAAGATGGGTTTTATACGTTGATTGTGGGCAATAAAGGCAGTGGGGCGGGGGAAACGGCCGTTTACCTCTTTGACGAGGCCACCGACACCCCATTAGCCACTCACTACCGGGGCGAAACGCTGGCCGCCGGGCAAACCAAAAGCTTTATCGTTCAGTCCAATGGCGGTCGGCCGGTGGTGGCCTTTGCCGAGCCGCTGGACCAGAGCGACCTTGTCCTAAAATTTATCGAGGCCGGCAGCATTGCCAATGAAGCCAATTTCTCCGGTCCCGGTTCGGCCGAGGCCGCTTTTGTGCTGCCCCTGCGCACCACCGATTACACCATCGAAATCAGCACAGCCAGCGGCGGCGCAGCGACGTTTACCTTGATTGTTGTACCGCTAGAGTAGCGAGCAGTAGATTTGACAAATCTCCAAGATTTGTCAAATCTAGCGGAGTTGCATACCTGGAGAATTTGTCATGATTGTGGTGATTGATAACTACGATTCGTTTACCTACAACCTGGTGCAATATTTGGGAGAATTGGGGGCAGAGTTGACCGTGTTTCGCAATGATCAGGTGACGTTGGCGGAGATTCGGGCGTTACGGCCGTCGCAAATCGTCATCAGTCCGGGGCCAGGCGATCCAGGCGACGGCGGCATTTCCAACGACGTGATCCGCGAGTTGGGGCCGACGACGCCGGTTTTGGGCGTGTGCCTGGGCCACCAGTGCATTGGCGAAGTCTTTGGCGGCAAGGTGACACGCGCACCGCGCCTCATGCACGGCAAGGTGTCGCCGGTTTACCACAACGGCCTGGGCTTGTTTGCCGGTGTGCCCAGTCCGTTTAACGCCACGCGCTACCATTCGCTCATCGTTGAAGAGCCGCTGCCCGCGTGCCTGAAGGTGACGGCCTTCACCAGCGAGGGCGAAGTGATGGGGCTGCATCACATAGACTTTCCGGTGGTGGGCGTGCAGTTTCACCCGGAGAGCATTCTGACGGAGCATGGCAAGCGGCTGTTGCAGAATTTTTTGGACGGCCGTTGACACCGTCCCTTGCCCTCAGTTGCTCTCTATGTTAGAATTTCGGGTAAGAGTATTACTTAGTAATACTCAATATCGAGTAATGAGAGATATGAAATGCGCGTAACCACAAAAGGGCAAGTCACCATTCCGCTGGAAATTCGCCAATTGTTGAACATCAAGCCGTTTACGGAGGTTGAGTTTGTGGTGGGCGAGGATGATCGTGTCTACATCGAAAAAAAGGACGGTCAGCCGACGGCCAACCGCTTTTCTAAACTGCGTGGGGTGGCGACGGTGAAGATGTCCACCGAAGAAATCATGGCTTTGACCAGGGCAGATGAATGAACCGGGTTTTGATTGATTCAAACATCATTCTAGATATTTTTTTGAATGACCCGCAATGGGCCGACTGGTCTGAAACCGTGCTGAACCAGTATGGCGACTCTCATATTTTATGTATCAATCCCATCATCTACAGCGAAGTATCTATCGGGTTTGAGGGGATTGAAGCGTTGGAGGCGGCGTTGACCGCGGCGGATTTTCAGATGTTGGACCTGCCTAAAGAGGCGTTATTCTTAGCGGGCAAAGCTTTTGTGCAGTACAGGCGACAGAAAGGGACGAAGTTATCTACATTGCCTGATTTTTTCATTGGGGCGCACGCGGCCGTTTTGCAGATAGCGTTGATCACACGCGATGTTAGCCGCTACAAAACCTATTTTCCAACTGTGAATCTGATCAGCCCGCCAATTTGATAGGTGATGAGAGGGCGAATAGCAACGGCCGTCTCGCCACCCCACCAATTGTTAAAACTTTCCCATCAGGGCTACAATAGACAAAATTTCCAGCGAGGTAACTGCATATGATCACCCACGGATTTGAACTGCTGCGTGAAGAACACATCACCGAACTCAACACCCAGGCGCGACTCTACCGTCACCAAAAAACCGGCGCCGAACTGCTCTCCCTCTCCAACGACGACGAAAACAAAGTATTTGGCATCAATTTTCGCACTCCCCCGGCCGATTCCACCGGGCTGCCCCACATCATGGAACACGCCGTCCTCGGCGGCTCGCGTAAATATCAGGTCAAAGAGCCATTTGTCGAACTGCTCAAAGGTTCGCTTTATACCTTCGTCAACGCCTTTACCGGAGCCGACCGTACCTCGTACCCGGTAGCCAGCACCAACATGCAAGATTTCTACAATCTGATTGACGTCTATCTGGACGCCGTCTTTTACCCACTCATCACCCCCCACCACTTGCAGCAAGAAGGCTGGCATTATGAATTGGAGAACCTGGACGCGCCGCTGACTTACAAAGGCGTCGTTTTCAACGAAATGAAGGGCGCGTATTCCTCGCCCGACAACGTCCTATTCCGCTACACCAAGCAAGAACTGTTCCCCGACACCCCGTACCGGCACGATTCCGGCGGCGACCCGGAGGTCATTCCCCACCTGACCTATGAGCAGTTTAAAACCTTCCACGACACCTACTACCATCCCACCAACGCCCTGATCTTCTTCTACGGCGATGACGACC
>CALFEW010000964.1 GCA_937958365.1 uncultured Chloroflexota bacterium
CGACAAAGAACCGACGACCCACTACCAGGTTACGGCTATGGTCTACTACGCCACCCCCGACACCGACCGCATGGACGTTCACAGCCTCACGCGCACGTTCGACGCCACACAGGAAGGGGAACAATGAATGGGGAACGATTGTTACAGGTCATCACCCATTCGTCTTGTCACCTTGTCCCCCATCGCCCGCCTGCGCCAGCTTCTCTAACTTGGCCTTTGTGTCGCGCCAGGTAATTTTGGAGAGGCCCAGCTTTTGGCGGATGTCATCCGGTTCCTCGTGATTGTGCCAGTCACGCAAAGCAGAGCACCAGCGCAAATTCTCAAACGAGAGCAGGCCATGTTCCAGACCGGCTTCGTCGCTGACGTCGCGCAGAATATATTCCAGATTGCGCGGCGTGCAGGTGAAGATGGTGTCGGGCGGCGTGTATTGGCGCATGTAGTCGTCCAGGGTGACCAGCCAGTCGGGCGATAGGAACACTTTGCGCTCCTTATAGCGCAGCCGCGGATTGGCGTAGCGGATGAACAGCACCGGTTTGTCGGGATCGCTGCGGTCTATGTGGTTGGGCACAATGGCCATCGCTTCCCCTTTTTTGATGCCGGTTTGCAGCAGCAGCGTCAGCAGCAGGTGCGGACGGGCGTCGGGTTTGCGGTAGGCGTCGCCATGCAAGATGGTTTGGGTAACGGCCGTTGCCTTCGCCAAATCTTCTTCGGTGGGCAGAGTGGGCAGCGGGCTGCGCACGCTGCGTTGAATTACGGCCGTTGACGGATCGTTGGGCAGCACGCCAATTGCGTGCAGCCAGGCAAAAAACACTTTCAGCGTGGTCACCCGGCGGGCGTAGGATTTGGCGCTGCATGGCACGCCCCGCTCATTTTGCAGCCAATCCAGAAAATCATTCAGGTTTTTTGTGCCAATACCGCCAATCGGTTGGCCGATTCCCAGATACTTGCCCAGCAGCCGGATGTCGCTGGTGAAGGCTTTGCGGGTGTTCAGGGCGAAGCCTTCGTCGCGCATGTGGTTCTCGAAAAGTCCCAGGGCGGCTTGAATAGACGCATCCGAGTTTAGGGGAAGTTGTGCGCCGGTTTGCTCGGCGGGGAGGTCGCTTTTGGGGAATAGTTGTGGTTGTTTGTTATCGGCCATCCAGGACTCCTTTCTGTTTTCGCATAGTATTTGACAGGATAGAATAAACACCGCTTTTTGTCAAGTTTTGTTGAGAGGAGTTTAAGGGAAACGGCCGTTTCCTATTCACAAAAAAAAGGGGCGTATCAACGCCCCTTTCCTCGTTGCGTGTGGCAGCGGTTACAGCGGCCAGTCGCGCAGCATCCGTTCCGTTTCTTCCGAATGGCCCATTTCGTCGCGGACCATGTCTTCTAATGCGACAACCAGCCCTTTGTCGCCATAGGCTTCCGCTTCCAGGGCGCGTTGGGTGTAACCTTTGCCGGCTTCCAACTCGGCGGCCAGGATGGCTTCTAACATGGCGCGATTGGTAGCCGCAGCGGGCACGGGTTTGGGCGTCGTCGTCGGTTCGCCGCCGAGGGCGACGATTTTGTTCGCCAGGAATTGAGCGTGAAGCTGCTCGTCGGCCACTTCAGTGAGGAAGAATTGGGCCAACTGCGGCCGGTAGGGGCCGGTGGCTTTGGCCGCGTAGGTGATATATTGGATGATGGCTCCAAATTCACTGGCCAGGTCGTCGTTCAGATGATCAATTAATGTTTGTTTGTCCATGAGTTTGCTCCTTTTTCTTGCGAATGGAAGTGTAGGTAAGGTTCTTAAAGGTGGAAACGTGTTTTGCCAGATAATGCGCCGGGAGGTGTGGCAGGTCGTTTCTGAATTTAACGATAGCCTATGAGGGGAATGGCGTCAAGACGAACTCCCCGGCGCTTCTGGCGAGCCGGGTAATTTGTTTTAGCGGCTCAGCCGCGCCAACAGATCGGGCAGTTGGCCGATGTGGGGCAGGGTGTGGTAGACGGCCGTTTCCTCTCCTTTCACCATCTCATGCTCCCAGGTGATATGGTAAGGCACGTGGACCCCCACGCCGCCCAGTTCCACCACCGGCAGCACATCCGATTTGACCGAATTGCCGACCATCAAAAAGGTTTCCGGCCGAATCTGGTGTTTGGCGAAGATGGACTGATAGGTGACGGCCGTTTTTTCACTCACAATCTCCACGTCGTCAAAATAATCGGCCAGGCCGGAACCGGCAATTTTGGCCTCCTGGTCCAGCAAATCTCCCTTTGTGATCAACATCAGCCGGTAGCGGCCGGCCAATGCGGTCACGGTTTCGGCCACGCCGTCCAGCAGGGCGATTTTGGTCAGGCGGATGGCTTTGGTGGCGTCTATGATTTGCTGAATTTCGTGCCCCTGAATGCGCCCTTCGGTCAGTTCAATGGCCGTTTCAATCATCGAAAGCGTGAACGCTTTCAGACCATACCCGTACAGGCGCAAATTGCGCATCTCGGTTTCATATAATTTCTGCTCGACCCAGGCGGCATCGTGATAAGGCGCCAGTAGTTGGGCAAACTTCTCCTGCGTCAGGGCATACAATGATTCGTTGTGCCAGAGCGTGTCGTCGGCGTCGAAAGCAACGGTGGTGATCATAATTCTTCATCCTTTTTGTGTGTCATTTTTGCGTGTTCAGGCGCACGGCTTCTTCAAGGCTGAGCGCCTGACCCACGGCCCAGGCTTGCCGGAATGTCGCTTCGCCCAATTGGTCCAAAACCCTGGCTGTCAGGTGGTCGTGGGCGGATTGGCTGCTGGGCGGCAGCGGGTTATTGAGCATTTTGCGCCAGGCGTCGGCCGTTCCCAGCAGTTGCGCCGCCTGTTCCGGTTGTGATTGGGACACGGCCGTTTCCGCCAGCCGCTCCAAAATCAAAATGGTATTCGCCCGGTCGCCCTGCTGGTGAAACATCTGCAAACTTTGCCGCAGCAGATCAGCCGCTTCGCTGAAATGTTGCTGCAACAAAGCAGCCAGGCCCAAATTACCCAGAGCGTCGGCCATGCACCACCTGGCCCCGATTTGCTGCGCCAGCGCCAGGCTGTTGTGCATCCGCTGCGCTGCGCCGCTCCAATCCTGGCGCGACAGGGCCAGCAGCCCTAGTTTGCTCAACGTCAGCGATTCAAAGTACTGGTCGCCAATCTCGCGGGCTTGCGCCAGACACTCTTCATACTGCGCGGTCGCGGCTGCCAGATCGCCCAACCGCAGCGCAATTTCGCCCACCGTCCACAGCCCAACCATCGCAAAATGCCGGTCGCCCACGGCCCGGCTGAGCGCCAGGCCCTCCTGAATGGTTTGCGAGGCTGCGGCGTAGGCTCCTTGCATCATGTGGACGCGCCCCAGATTGAGCAGGCACAAAATGGCGTTCTTGCGGTCGCCCTGTTGTCGCCAGAAGGTCAGGCTGGCGGCCAATGCCTCCTGGGCCATCGGCAGGCGGTCTTCGTGCAAAGCCACCTGGCCGATGATCATCAAGGCGCGGCTGACGCCCAGCGAATCGCCCAAAGCGTGGCAGATGGACAGGCTTTCTTCGGCCAGTTGTTGGGCGGCGGCGTTATCGCCCTGGGACATCAGGACGATGCCCAGGTTGTTAAGCGCATAGGCGACGGCCGTCTGATCATCCAGTTTGCGGCTCAGGGCAACGGCGGAGCGGGCCAGCTCTTCGGCCTGGGTGTAATCTCCTTGCCGTTGGGCCAGCAGGCCGGCGGCGGCCAGGGCGCGGGCGCGCACGGCCGTTTCCGCCCCGCTGCCCGCCAAAGCCCTATCCAGCCACAAACGACCTTCGCGCAAATAGGAGCGGGTATGCCAGAACGGAAACAGCGCGACGGCCAGTTCCAATCCCTGCGCCGGTGAATGCTCGATGCTCCATTCCAACGCCGCCCGAAAATTGTTTTGCTCCCATTCCAGCCGCTCCAACCAGACAACCTGGTTGTGGCCCGCCAGTTCCCCGGCGGCGATTTTGGCCAGACTGAGGAAATAATCGGCGTGGCGGCCAGCCAGGACGGCCGTCTCGCTGCTTTCGGCCAGGTGTTCCAGCGCATAATGGCGAATGGTTTGCAGCATGGTGAAGCGGTACTCTCTGACGGCCGTTTCATTGCGCCGCAGCAAACTGTTGTCAAACAACGTCTCGACAGCCTCCAGCAAATCTGGCGCGTCGGGACCAATCAGGCAGATGGCTTCGGCCGCTTCCAGGGTAAACCCGGAAGCGAAAATGCTCAGGCGGACAAACAGCCGCTTGAGCGGTTCGTCCAACAGGTCATAGCTCCACTGGATGGCCTGATGCAGCGTCTGATGATGGGCCGTACCGCCGCGCTCGCCCCCTTTTAGCAGACGCAGCGGTTTGCCGGAAACCTGGCTGAGTTGTTGCAGCAGCCGGTGGGGCGGCAGCATTCGCACGCGGGCGGCGGCCAGTTCGATGGCCAGCGGCAGCCCATCTACCTGGCGACAAATGGCGGCCACGGCCGTTTCATTCTCCGGCGTCAGGGCAAAATCGGGCATGATGGCCTGGATGCGGGCGACAAACAGGCGCACGGCCAGATGGTCTG
>CALFEW010000965.1 GCA_937958365.1 uncultured Chloroflexota bacterium
GACTTTGCCTCAGACCGCGAGGCCCATTGGCAAGCGGTCGCTTCTTTGGAATTAGCGTGCCCCGTTGAAGTTGTTAATGATGGCTTTAATGGCCTGCTGGCCGGGGCAACACGCGGTATTGGGATCAACGTAACGGCCGGTTCATCAAACAACTGCCGTGGGCGCAACAAGCATGGAAAAATAGGCCGGATTGTGGGCAACGGTATGCAGTTTGGCGAATTCGGCGGCGCAACAGAAATTGTCCAGCGGGGATTGCAGATGGTGAATTATGCCTGGATTCAACGTATTCCCCCTACCCGCTTAACGCAAATTTATCTCGCCGCTGCTGACGCAAAAAGCGAGATAGACCTGATGCAAGGTCTTTCGAATGAACAGTATGACCTTCCTCAAAGTATTGCCATAGAAGTAGTCAGAGCGGCTCAAGAAGGTGATGCGGCGGCCCAGGAGATTATCCATTGGGCCGGCGAAGAATTGGGTTGGTTGGCAATTTCTGTGGCGCGTCAAATTGAAATGCAGAATGACGCGGTTGAGATTATCCAATCAGGCAGCGTCTTTGAAGCAGGCGACATAATTAAACATCCCATGCGCGAGATTGTCATGAAGCACCTGCCGAAAGCAACCCTCATCCCGCTGGATGGTCCTCCCGCTGTTGGCGCGGTTATCCTGGGTATGGAACAGGCAAACTTCGATGGGTATGCTGTACGCGACATGATGGTTCACACCGCCAAGAAGATCATGGCGTGAATCCACGAGTAATCGTCTAAGCCGGTTTTTAGATTGGACCAATCTTGGAGATTGGTCCAATCTGCGTCACGTAATTTTTAGACGGTCACTAAAGCAACTGCTTTTTACGCCACCAGCCGGTTGGCCTGCGCCACCTGGCTTAGCCAGCGGGCGCTGGGCTTGATCGTTCGCTGCTGTGTGCGGCGGTCCACGGCGATGAGGCCAAACGTGGGCCGGTAGCCCAGCATCCATTCAAAGTTGTCATAGGCCGACCAGGCAAAATAACCACGCACGTCCAGCCCATCTTGCAGGCAGTCCAATACGCTTTGCAGCGCCGTCTGGTAGTAGGCCAGGCGACGGCCGTCGTCCGCCGTCCCTATCCCATTTTCCGTCACCATCAGGGGCAGGCCGGTCATTTCGTGGGCGCGGCGCAGGGCCGCGCCAATGGCTTCCGGCCAGAATTCGTAGTCCATTTGCGTCAGTTCGACGCCGGCCTCTGGGCCAAGAGCGCCGTTGGCTCCATATCGTTCGCGTGTATAGGTTTGTATTCCGATAAAATCGTCCTGGCGGGCGGCTTCCAGGAAGATGTCTTGCAGTTCCCAGCGCATCTGGTCGCGCACCGCTTCGCCGCCGGGCACGGCCTGCATGTCGGCCATGGCAATCGTCAGGCCAACGGGGAGCGACGGCCGTTCCGCTTTAATCGCTGCCCGCGCCTGATGATGCGCCGCCAGAATCACATCGCGCGCCTGAGTAGTCCCGGCAAACATGAACGGGCCGAATTGTTCTGGCGGAGCGTGCAGCGCCTGCGCCGCCTGTTGGACGAAGGGTTCACCGGGGCCACCGGCCATCCACAACAAAGCGGCCATGCGCGGGATGTTGACCTCGTTGATCGTGCAGACTGCGTCCATGAGATCGCCCAGGTGTTGGGTGACTTTTTGGGCATAACGGCCGAATTTGACGGCCGTTGCCATGTTCTCCCACCCACCCTGGCCGATGAGCCAGCGCGGCGAGGTGAAATGGTGATAGGTGACGACCGGTTTAAGGCCGTGCGCCAGGCAGGCTTCGGCCATGCGGCGGTAGTGGTCGAGGGCGGCGGTGGAGAAACGGCCGTCTTCCGGCTCGATCCGCGCCCATTCCACCGAAAAACGGTAGCTGTTGAACCCTAATTCAGCCAGCAGGGCGATGTCTTCCGGGTAACGGTGATAATGGTCAATGGCGTCACCCGACGGCTCGGCAAAAACCGTGCCCGGTAAATGTTCCATCACCCAAAAGTCGCTGTTGGTATTGTTGCCTTCCACCTGGTGCGCGGCCGTTGCCGTGCCCCACAAAAAATCATTGGGAAACGTTGTGTTCATATCATTACCTTATGATTGCGTCTTGCGTATGGATGTAGCCGTCTGAGAATGCCTTCCTGGTTTTTAGATTTGACCCATCTTGAAGATTGGTCAAATCTGCGCCACATCATTTTTAGACGATTCCTCAGACCGCCGCCGCGTGAACCTGTTTCAGGAGTTGATTGACGATGTCGTCGGCCGGCTGCGTCAGGCTGTCTTCCTGGAACTGAAGAATACTCAGCAGGGGCATATCCAACATAAATCCGGTCGTATCCATGCCAATCGTTTCGCTGCTGCTTTCGTCGCCACCGCCAAATACCCGGTTCAACTGCGAAATCATTTGCTGGTACATCGGCTCAAAGGCTCTTTTGCCTTGCGAATCTTCCAGCCAGGCGCGGATGGTGGATTCACGATGCAAAACCGAGGGCAGTTGCAGCGTTGATTGCAGCGTCACCGTCACCACATGGCGAATGTCGGCGGCGGAAGCGCCGATGAGAATGTCGAACTGACCATCTTCGGTTATCCACTGCTGGTAGGCGGGATCGTAGTAGGCGAAGGCGCGGAAATCGAGCGGAATCGTCACGGTTTTTGTCTCGCCCGGTTGCAGTTCGACTTTGGCAAACCCTTTGAGTTCTTTGTACGGCCGTACCAATCGCGCTTCCTG
>CALFEW010000966.1 GCA_937958365.1 uncultured Chloroflexota bacterium
GAACGTCTAACGGATGGGAGAATTATAACCGAAAGCAATTGAGAAACGAGGGACATTACCTTTGCGCTTTTAAGAAATGGGTTAAAGAATGGGACGCGGATTTTCACGGATGCGGCGGATAAACGTTGATAATGGCTGGGTTTATCCGCGAAAATCGGCTGCATCCGCGTTTATCCGCGTCCCATCCATCCATCTGCAAACATAGTGGGAAAGTTAGCCATGAATCATCGCCTGTTTTATGTGGAGCGGGCGCAGTAGAACCAGGACGGCCGTTTCGGTAACACCACCGCCCACGCGCCGCCAAATTCAGACTCAGGCGGCGCGCCATCAGAGCGATAGAGATAGCCAGAGGGGCCGGTGACGGCCGTCTGGCTGCGAAAAAAGAAGACCTGGGTTCCCTGATTGCCGTGGGCGATGAGGATACGGCCGTTTGCCGACAACCGCCCATAGCGGCCGGGCAGGGTTGCATATCCGTTGGTGTCGGGAACCAGTTCGCCATCCTCTACCATCTCCACCACCTGTTGGTAAGCGGCCAGGTTAGACTGGAAGCGAGCATGTTCCCACAAGTTGGCAAAGGGCACACATTGCACGATAAGCAGCGTGCCGGCGTTGATCAGCAGCGGCGTGGCCGCGAACCGGAGTTTGTCCTGGCTGGCGCGAAAAGCCAGATAGACGCCTGAAGCCAGGAGCAGCGCCAGCAAGATGATTTGTAATCCGTTGGCCGCCGTGTCTTGCGTTCCTTGCACAATTTGGGCTACGGCCGTTACCAGCACCAACGCCACGCCAAACCACAACGAAATCAGACCCAACGCCGGAAATTCCCGGTCAACCACGTCATCGTCGTATTCATAAACAGCCATGGGAGTCCTCAATGGTCAATGGTCAATCGTCAATTGCTAACCGCTATTAGCTAACAGCTTCTCGCTAATCCCCACTTGCCAGACGAGGGGTCATGAACAACACCACGTAGGCCAGGATGAAAACGGCCGTCAACAATCCGGTCATCACAAAGGTCTTCAAGAACATGTCCGGGTGCAGCAGGCTGATGACCACGTCTTCCATCACGCGCAGCGGGCTGGTGAATATGTCCCAACTATTCCAGCGCAGAAACCGGCCGATATACACCCCCAACCCCGACAAGGCCGACGCGGCCAGGGCAAACGCCCAACCAATCCGCGCTCCATACTGCCCGGCCACCACTGCGTGCAGCAAATAAAGCGACACCAGGCCCAACATCAAGCCCGTCAGGGCAAAGACGAACAGCATCACGGCGTCGTACCAAAACGGCACGTTGCCCCAGGGATAGAGATGGATCAAATCGGTCATCAGATAGGGCGCATTGGGCAAAAACAACAGCCACAACACCCCCACAGCCCCGGCCACAATCTGCTGCCGGCGAAAACGATAGACAATGACGGCGAACAAGAAAGGCAGCCAGGCCAGGAACAAATTCCACACGAGAAAAGCGAAATACAACTCACCCGTATACATCATGCGCAGCACCACCATCGTCGTGGCCAGGCTGGAGGCAAAGGCCAGCGCCAGCCCGATTAAGAGGTAGCGGCGGGTAACGCTCAGGGGGGAAACGGCCGTTTCTGCCTTCTTTAAAATCTGCAAATCAGTTGTTGTCACGGATAGACCTCCATTGTTTGAACATAAACCAGACGAGCAGCGCCGCGAAAACGTCAACTCCCACGTCGAAAAAGTCGTCGAACACCGGCAAACGATGCTTGAAGCCGACAATTTGCAAAACTTCCTGCAAAATGCCCAGCAACAACATCCCGCCCAGGTACAGTCGGGGCTGCTTCAGCAGGTGAGGAAAGGCCAGCAAAACGGCCGTACCTACCAGCGCAAACAACCCCATATGCCCCACCACATGCGCCGTCACCGAATTAAAT